>NZ_JANQCZ010000088.1:0-200 GCF_024723605.1 Campylobacter sp. LMG 17559 | reverse complement strand
AAACTTATGAAATTTATACACCTAATGGTATTATTTTAGATGTAGAAAAAAAAACGAATAAAATTTTATTAGATGATGGGGGAGCTAAGGTAGGCAAATACACCCAAGAATATTCTAAAGCTTTGTTTGAAGCTGATCGTATATTAAGAAACTCTCCCTACAAAGACTATCAACCTAGATATTTAGATCCTAATCTTTAC
>NZ_JANQCZ010000087.1:0-205 GCF_024723605.1 Campylobacter sp. LMG 17559 | reverse complement strand
GCTATACAAGCTCGTTTTGAACAAAATAAAATAGTTAAAATAGAACCTAAATATTGTATTTCTCTTATAAATACTTGTTTTGATAGTAAAGAAATAACATTGGATAATGATATTAGTAGGGTAGGATTAAATGATGCACTTAGTAAAAGAACTATTGATTTTGTAAATAGATTTAAACTTTTAAAACATCAGCCCAACACTACAA
>NZ_JANQCZ010000086.1:0-207 GCF_024723605.1 Campylobacter sp. LMG 17559 | reverse complement strand
TTTTTGCAAAAAATCCTCTTCTAAACGAGTATTTAGAAAAAATAAAAAATCTTCAAAAACTTTAAATCTTTCCTTGTCAAATAAAAAATAAGTTTTATGTCCTATAAAAGTTTTTTCATTATCTAAAAGATAAAGTATAATATCCATATTTATTCTTAAAACAATTCGACTAGCTTTTCTTGAAAGTTCCTCATCTTCATCTGTGGG
>NZ_JANQCZ010000085.1:0-207 GCF_024723605.1 Campylobacter sp. LMG 17559 | reverse complement strand
TAAAGTTAGGGTATGAGATAAGCAAAGAGAATGAAACAAAGCTGTCTAGAGGTAATAAGAAAATAGGAGATCCTACAGCTTATGCTACCATTATAGAAGCTAGATTTTCTGCTGATCTTGTCTTTAAAAAACCTAGAAAAGACAATGAAGCTTTAGATGAGGATCAAGTTATTGGAAATAAAGCGCAAAGCTTTATTTATAGAAACA
>NZ_JANQCZ010000084.1:0-213 GCF_024723605.1 Campylobacter sp. LMG 17559 | reverse complement strand
AATTTCATTCATATTAGAACCAACCTTTTGTTCTAATACATTTAGCATTTCATTTAATACATTTTTTAATTCTATTAATTGAGGATTAGCAGGAATTGCACTAATTCTTGCTGTTAGATTACCACTTTCTATTTCTCTAGCAGTTTCTACTGATTGTTCTACTGCTTTAGCATCTTGTTCTAATGCATTTTTAGTTTTAGTGATGTTTTCATT
>NZ_JANQCZ010000083.1:0-214 GCF_024723605.1 Campylobacter sp. LMG 17559 | reverse complement strand
TAATAAAGATATTTACGAGATTTATACTTCTAATGGACTTATATTAGAAGTTGATAAAAATACAAATCAAATTATATTTGATAAAAGAAAAGATGGGCGTGAAGTAGGCAAATACACCCAAGAATATTCTAAAGCTTTGTTTGAAGCTGATCGTATATTAAGAAACTCTCCCTACAAAGACTATCAACCCAGATATTTAGATCCTAATCTTTAT
>NZ_JANQCZ010000082.1:0-215 GCF_024723605.1 Campylobacter sp. LMG 17559 | reverse complement strand
GCAAAAGGTGGAGGAGGATTATGGAAAACAGGATTTACTACTAGAGCTTATCAAGCATTATTTCTAGCAGCACAACTAGGACATCAGCCTTCTTTAGAACACCAACTTAGCACTTATTCTTCTTCTGTAGCCTTAGCAGGTGGAGGCCATACTAATGCTTTAAGAGAGAAAATGCTAAAAGATTTTTCTAAAAATCCTCCTTATGATGAATTTGG
>NZ_JANQCZ010000081.1:0-227 GCF_024723605.1 Campylobacter sp. LMG 17559 | reverse complement strand
CATAAAGTTAGGGTATGAGATAGAAGATAAACATATTCAAAATGAATCTTCAAAAAGTTTAATTTTAAAAAATAAACGTGAAATAGGAGATCCTACAGCTTATGCTACCATTATAGAAGCTAGATTTTCTGCTGATCTTGTCTTTAAAAAACCTAGAAAAGACAATGAAACTTTAGATGAGGATCAAGTTATTGGAAATAAAGCGCAAAGCTTTATTTATAGAAATC
>NZ_JANQCZ010000080.1:0-238 GCF_024723605.1 Campylobacter sp. LMG 17559 | reverse complement strand
TAAATTACAAAGTGCTGTTAAGAACTTAACTGATTCTTCATCAAGCCAAGCTTCTTCTTTAGAAGAAACAGCAGCAGCATTAGAAGAGATTACTTCTTCTATGCAAAATGTATCTCATAAAACTAGTGAAGTAATTGCTCAAAGTGAAGAAATTAAAAATGTTACTTCTATTATTGGAGATATTGCAGATCAAATTAACCTACTTGCATTAAATGCAGCTATTGAAGCTGCACGTGCT
>NZ_JANQCZ010000079.1:0-242 GCF_024723605.1 Campylobacter sp. LMG 17559 | reverse complement strand
AAAGGCTTTGGTTGGTTTAGAAAACTCAATGCTAGTGTGAATAATTATTATAGTATTAATGAATACATTATGCATACTTTAAATATAAACTATCAAAAGGTATTAGGGAATTTTGAATTAGATTCTTCTGAGAGTTCATCTTTAGGTGGAGCTTATGGAGTAAGAGCTTATGATAATGGAGAGGGTGATGGAGATAATACCATAGTAGCTAACTTTGGTATAAGAATAAATATACCAAATAC
>NZ_JANQCZ010000078.1:0-249 GCF_024723605.1 Campylobacter sp. LMG 17559 | reverse complement strand
GGGCTTTAATGCTTATAAGGGTGGCGGTAAAATGGTAGTTACCTTTTCAGATATCGGGGCATTTATGGCAGTAAGTGGTAGCGGTATGAGTGAAGGTTCAGGATTTTCTGTAGGTAGTGGTAAAGAAATGTCTAAGGTTTATGAAGGCAATCTGGCTTTTGTAACAGCATTCTCAGCTGCTTTTGGTTTTAGTGCAAAAGGTGATGGCTCAAGTCAATTTGCTGAATTTGCTGCTACAGCTTCAATAGC
>NZ_JANQCZ010000077.1:0-253 GCF_024723605.1 Campylobacter sp. LMG 17559 | reverse complement strand
GGATAATTGATTATAACGAATATCAAATTTCTGAAGATGAATTTGGAAGTATGTATAGAGCCTTAAGAAGTGATGTGGTTGAGGGTAAGATAAAAGATCCAAGGGATGTAGATTCTACTTATGAAAGCAGAAGAGAATTTGATCGTTATATGGATGGATATTCTAATGGTATGATTAATGCTTATGGTTATGATATTCCAAATGATCGGAGTGAAGAAAGTGCACAATTAAGAATAGATTCTATGATTTTAAC
>NZ_JANQCZ010000076.1:0-271 GCF_024723605.1 Campylobacter sp. LMG 17559 | reverse complement strand
TATATCAATATGTTTTTTAATATGTAAAAATTCTAAAATATTTAAAAAAGCATTAGGTATGTAAAATTGATCTAAACTAAGTTGTAAAAAATGATTCATATTATGCATAGAAAAAATATCATTATCTTTAATCAAATCATCTTTATTTAGATTAAATAACATAACTCCACCAAAACCCAATAAGCTTAAATTTTTTAAATTCTCTAAAGCTTTTCTTTTTTCTAAATCAATTTGAAGTATTTTTTGCATTGTTTTTCCTTTCTTTAATTAA
>NZ_JANQCZ010000075.1:0-281 GCF_024723605.1 Campylobacter sp. LMG 17559 | reverse complement strand
TATTGATGAATTTAAAAGACTTGGTTTTAAAGATTTAAAACATGCTTATCAAACTTATATGAGTTCTTTTATTGTCAATGAAGAATTAAATAACAAAGATAAAACAATCAATAAAAATGAAAATAAAGAAATAAATAAAAACTTAAATCAAAAAAGTAATATAAAAGAAAGTATAAATTTCAAAGAACTTTCTTTAAATTCAAAACAAGAAAACAATACAAAAGAAAATACAGATACTATAATAAAAAACACAAATTTTAACAATGAAACTTCTTTAAAAA
>NZ_JANQCZ010000074.1:0-296 GCF_024723605.1 Campylobacter sp. LMG 17559 | reverse complement strand
AATCCAAAGGCTCTTTCCCCATTGATTTTCCTATATCTGCTTTAAAAGCATTTTCACATTCTATATATTCTTTTGAAGTTTTATCTTTTAGTATAGAGTCTCTATTATCTTTACAATATTTTAAAGCATCTTTTAATTCTTTTTCATTTTTAGCATCTTTAAAATATTCCATAGACTTAGGCTCTGATGAACAAGCACCTAAAAAAACAATAAGACTAAAAGAAGCTAACCCTAAAACTACTTTTTTCATTTTATATCCTTGATATATTTTTTAAATATGTTAGTTATATTTTAAT
>NZ_JANQCZ010000073.1:0-296 GCF_024723605.1 Campylobacter sp. LMG 17559 | reverse complement strand
ATAACTTTTATCATTTTCACTATATACACCAGAAGCTGCTATGATGATAGTAGAACCATCTTTATACTCATCTATATTTAAATTATTTATATGAGTATAATTATCATGAGTATTCTTAGCTACACCTGCACTAATAATAGCTATACCTTCTCTTTTATCAGAAGCTGTACCTAAAGCTAAATTATCAAAGATAAAAGTATTATTAGCACTTTCATTTTTTGCATTAATAACATAAACATTATCATGTGCTGCAGAAGAATAATCTTTAATATTTAAAGTATTATCATTAGCATTTT
>NZ_JANQCZ010000072.1:0-296 GCF_024723605.1 Campylobacter sp. LMG 17559 | reverse complement strand
AAAAAAAAAAAGGGGGGGGGTTAGTAGGAGGTTGTTGAGGAAAGAAAATTATTTTTTAAAAATAAAAAAGGAAGGGGTGTTGAGAAAAAGAAGGAGAGAAGGGAAAAAAATAGAGTGGGTTTTATAGGTGTGTGTTATGGTATGTGATGGGTGAATGATTAAAAAAATATAAAAAAGTAAATTTTAATCTGTTGCATTTGATTATGATATGCATTCATGGCGACCCCTAGAGGATTTGAACCTCTGTTATCACACAGAGAGAGTGACGTCCTGAGCCACTAGACGAAAGGGTCAAT
>NZ_JANQCZ010000071.1:0-297 GCF_024723605.1 Campylobacter sp. LMG 17559 | reverse complement strand
CATAGCTTTTATCATTTTCACTATATACACCAGAAGCACTTATAAATATAGCTTTGTTGTTTTTATACTCATCTATATTTAAATTATTTATATGAGTATAATTATCATGAGTATTCTTAGCTATACCTGCACTAATTACTATCTCCCCTTCTCTTTTATCAGAAGCTGTACCTAGAGCTAAATTATCAAAGATAAAAGTATTATTAGCACTTTCAGTTTTAGCATTAATAACATAAACATTAGAGCTAGCTGCACTTGAATAATCTTTAATGTTTAAAGTATTATTATTAGCACTTT
>NZ_JANQCZ010000070.1:0-299 GCF_024723605.1 Campylobacter sp. LMG 17559 | reverse complement strand
GCCTCCACTTTTAGAGGTATCTCCAAATATAGTAGTACCATCATCATATACTTTACCTATACTTATCTTAGCACTATAACTTAAGGTATTATTCTCAAATCCTCTAAATAAACCTTCTAAACCCATACTACCTACATTAGAACTTTTATCAAAGGTTAAAAGATCTAAGGTTACATCACTAAGTATTTTATGATAAATACTAGAAGTAAAATATAAAGAGGAATTAGTATTAATCCATACAGGATAAGAAAAGTCTATACCAAAATTTCTTGAAGTACCACTAAAACCTAATCCTTCAT
>NZ_JANQCZ010000069.1:0-307 GCF_024723605.1 Campylobacter sp. LMG 17559 | reverse complement strand
CCATTTTTAGAAGTATAAGAACTTAAAGAATTACCATCATCATATACCTTACCCACACTTATCTTAGCACTATAACTTAAAGTATTATTCTCAAAGCCTCTAAACAAACCTTCTAAACCCATACTACCTACATTAGAATGTTTTTCAATACTATAACCTTCAAATATATTTGAGAAAGGTTCATCTTTTAATATTTTATGATAAATACTTGAAGTAAGATATAAAGAGGAATTAGTATTAATCCATACAGGATAAGAAAAGTCTATACCAAAATTTCTTGAAGTACCACTAAAACCAACTTCTTTAT
>NZ_JANQCZ010000068.1:0-315 GCF_024723605.1 Campylobacter sp. LMG 17559 | reverse complement strand
TTTTAATGCTTTATAATCTTTTGATATGCTTTTGAGTAAGCTTTTTTCATTAAGTAAAGATGGAGTTTTTTTAACATCATAAAAAGGATAGTAATAATTTTTTAAATCTTTTGAAATCTTACCATCATAATATAATTGAATTCTTTGCATATTTTTAATTTGTGTTTGATGACAATGTGCTAAGTTATGATAATATTTTTCTTCAGAACTTAAATGAGTTTCATATTCTCTTATAAAATCAATAAAAGAAATACCACTATCTTTTAACCAATCTTCTATTTTAGAATTAATCCACCAAAGAATTATCATACCAGT
>NZ_JANQCZ010000067.1:0-319 GCF_024723605.1 Campylobacter sp. LMG 17559 | reverse complement strand
TATGCTTCCTTTCTTAGATGAACTTATAGGAGTGGACTGGATTATTGATATAAATAAATATGATTTTGCTTATGATGAAACAGGTAGAATTATTAGGGCTTTAGATGATGATGTTTTAAAAGGTAAATTAAAAGATCCAAGAGATATAGATTCTACTCCAGAGAGTAGGTGGGAATTTGAATATAAAAGAGATGCTTATAAAAATGGGATGTTAAATGGTTATGGCGATAATATCCCAAGTGATTGGACGCAAAAAGAAGTAAAATTGTGGCTAGATACTTTAGTTTTACAAGCCAAACTAGCAGCTCTAACTCCACCT
>NZ_JANQCZ010000066.1:0-319 GCF_024723605.1 Campylobacter sp. LMG 17559 | reverse complement strand
AATGCTTCCTTTCTTAGATGAACTTATAGGAGTGGATTGGATTATTGATGTGAATAAATACAGAATAACACATGATGAAACAGGTAGAATTATTAGGGCTTTAGATGATGATGTTTTAAAAGGTAAATTAAAAGATCCAAGAGATATAGATTCTACTCCAGAGAGTAGGTGGGAATTTGATCAAAAAATGTATGCTTATAGAAATGGAATGAAAACTAATTATGATGTAGATATTAGAAATGAAAGAAGTGAAAATTCGGCAAAATTAACCATGAAATCCATGATACTAGAAGCCAAATTAGCAGTTTTAACTCCTCCA
>NZ_JANQCZ010000065.1:0-328 GCF_024723605.1 Campylobacter sp. LMG 17559 | reverse complement strand
CCTACAGAAGAAGATGTTGAGCTTATAAGACAAGCTGGGCATGTTATTTTAGGCTCAAATACTGATATTATACTTTATCTTATTGATAATGAAAAAACTTTTATAGGACATAAAACTTATTTTTTATTTGACAAGGAAAGATTTGATACACTTGAAGATTTTTTATTTTTTCTAAATACTCGTTTAGAAGAGGATTTTTTACAAAAAGATATTCATAAGTTTGATAGCTTTGATGTAGTTAGAATTGGAACATATGCTAATGTTCTAATTACCTATAATCGTGCATTTACTGATATATATTTAGACGAATTTCCTCAAGATATTTGTA
>NZ_JANQCZ010000064.1:0-336 GCF_024723605.1 Campylobacter sp. LMG 17559 | reverse complement strand
ATGATATAATAACAAAAAAGGAGTAAAATGTTTATAGATTTTTTAACTTATATGCTTACATTTTTAATCATACACGCTTTTATGTTTTTTTGTTGTGTTTGTTATGTAACATATTTTAAAGTTTATATAATGAATTTTGAGTTTTCTTTTGGATATATAAAAGATTTATTAGTTGCTATTGCTATTGCTTTTATATTGGCATCCTGTTTTATTATAGGCTATCAAAAATTTATTCTTATTTGAAAAAACGAGTAGCTAAACACTACTCATTTTTCACTCCTATTTAGTCAAACAAAGTATTTGCTTTTTCTCTACCTTCATCTAAAAGCTCTTTAG
>NZ_JANQCZ010000063.1:0-364 GCF_024723605.1 Campylobacter sp. LMG 17559 | reverse complement strand
AAATAATACATCCTTATTTTTAAGAGCTACCAAATAAGCATTGTCTAAACCTAAAATTTGCATAAATTTAAAATCTTTTTTAAAATTATGCATATAATTTAATAGTTCTTTTTGATTAAGTTTTAATTCTTGATTTAAGTTTTGTTCTACAAAAACTTTTTTGAATTCTTCTTCGTTGCTCCAGAATAATTTAGATATCTCTTTTCTAATTTGATTTTCTTTTTCATAATAATACTTATCCCAAAAGATAAGCTCTAAAGGGCGATAAGCTAAGCTTATAAAGATAACAAAAGCTATAAGTAAACCACAAGGTATATAAAATCTTTTAAGTTTATAAAAAGGTTTTTTCATTTATATTCCTTGG
>NZ_JANQCZ010000062.1:0-367 GCF_024723605.1 Campylobacter sp. LMG 17559 | reverse complement strand
CAAAACAAAGCAATACCATTATAGATGATATAAAAGAAGATTTTAAGATTGTATCTAATAATGCTATAATAAATAATACTAACTTTAAAGGTAAAAAAATTGCTTAAAATATCAAAAAGAATTTCTATTATAGTTTTTATTGTATTAGTTTTTATCATAATTGCTAGCAATGCTTATAACTTTATCCAAGAAGCTTTACAATTTAAAGAAGCTAATGAAAATAAAGCAAGAGAAAATCTTAGTGCTTTAATCAAATGGAGTGAAAACGAAGGCAAGGAAGAATTAGAATATGCTAAGAATTTAAGCAAAGAAAACTATAATCAAGAAAAAGTTACACAAATGATTATTAAAAATCTTAAGATGATAC
>NZ_JANQCZ010000061.1:0-412 GCF_024723605.1 Campylobacter sp. LMG 17559 | reverse complement strand
AATGATTTTTTTCAAAAACTAATCAATCCTTTCTCCCTCTTCACTCCACGCCCCTACCCTAGCTATTCAAAACAATACAAACTTGCTCTAGCAAAGAAAAAAGAACTTATAACTAAAACAAGTATAGCTTCTACAACTTACAATTTTATAGATGAAGAATATTTAAAAAACATACAAGATTTAAAAGAACAAGAAAAAATCATTGAACAAGAAGAACAAAAATATCAATTTGATTTAAAACTTTATAAAGAAGATAATAGAATAAAAAATGAAATTTTTAATTCTTTATTTAAATCTTTAAATGAAAAGCTAAGCTTTCAATTAAAACAAGAAAAAAATACTTTTTTAAATTCCAATCAAGGCTTAAGTATTATTGCTAATAAACAATACCTACTAAAGACTTTAAACTTGC
>NZ_JANQCZ010000060.1:0-416 GCF_024723605.1 Campylobacter sp. LMG 17559 | reverse complement strand
AAAGCCTTTTATATCTCCTAGTATCCCTGCTGCTAATTCCCATTCACTCATAAATAAATATCCATTACTTAAATGAGCTAAACCTCTATTGCTTTCTACTTTTTTATAAAGTTCTTTATAATCTTCATTGATTAAATTTCCTTTTTCATCTACATTAGTATAAGCTTCATAAGGTATATCTATAACAGTGCTTCTTAATCCACTTCTAATAACTAAATACTTATATCTTTCTCTTTTAGTTTTTAAAGATTTATAATAAGCTTTTTCTGCTTTAGTCCAAGGAGCTATGCTTCCTTTAATAGGATCTTTTAAATAAATACTTTGCCAATCTTTAAATTCAAGCAAAGTAGAACTTTGCCCTGTGTAAAGATTAGGATCTAAATATCTAGGTTGATAGTCTTTATAGGGGGAGTTTT
>NZ_JANQCZ010000059.1:0-434 GCF_024723605.1 Campylobacter sp. LMG 17559 | reverse complement strand
TTATTTCAAAAATTCCGCTTATTAAAGATACAAAACTAATTAATCTTGTTGTGTTAAAATTAATTACTAAAGAATTGTATTCACCTGTATTTAAAGAGATGGAAGAAGATATTTTTATGACTTATTTGCAAAATGCCTTGCAAAATATCATCAAAAATGATCAAAATATATTTGAAAATTTGACTTTACTGTCTTTAAATAAATACAAAGAAAAATAATTTTTTTCAAAGTAAAGTAAGATAATTTTCAAAAATTAAATTTAAAAAGGAGTATCAAATGAAAATCACAATGATAATTCTAAGCTTATTTTCTTTAGTATCTTTAAGTGCATGTGCTTTTAAAGAAAATAAAGCAAGTGAATTAGAAACTCTTGCAAGTAATTATGGTGGAATTTATATCTTTGATAAAAAAATAAGAGAAGAGATATTGGAAAA
>NZ_JANQCZ010000058.1:0-466 GCF_024723605.1 Campylobacter sp. LMG 17559 | reverse complement strand
AAAAAAATTCCCTCAAGTCCTTTCTAATGGTTGTAAATATTATCGTAGTGATTATAGATATAAAGGTAAAGCTAATTTTGGTTTCAAAGATAAACCCGAATTTGCATACTATGAAGATCAATTTAAAGCATATATGGGTGAAGAAAACTATAAAAAATTAAGACCTTATTTAGGTATGACAACTTATTATGTGTGTGAGGGTAAAAAATATCCTGTTGTTTTTGCTACTATGATAGATTATAAAGTAAAAAGCTATGGATTGTTTGGAGATGAAGGAAGAGGATTTAGCTTTTCTAGCATTAGTCGTAAAAGTGCAGGAGGAGGATCTTTTCATTATTTTACTAATGGTAAATTTATAAAAAGTGATGAAAAATATACAGGACAAAGTTACTGATGAACCCTAAAGAACTTATCTCTCAAATCAAAGACTATGCTGATATAGCAGATGCTAGCTATGCTATGCTTG
>NZ_JANQCZ010000057.1:0-520 GCF_024723605.1 Campylobacter sp. LMG 17559 | reverse complement strand
TATTGCTTTAATTTAAATTCACTACTATGCTTTTTGCATCTTTACTTACACTTAGAGTGTATTTAGCTTTTTGAACTTTTGCTTTGATGTTTTTATGTAAGCTTTGATTATTTTTAGTGATAGTTTCTAATAAGCTTTGTAAGTCTTTTTGATTTAGTTGTTTATTGTTTGCATCTACAAAGCCTTTTTCACTTTGCATTAAAATAAAGCTTTTATTTTTTACATTATTGTTTGTATATACATTAATAGAACTATCTTTAGAAAGATTAATAGCTTCTTTAGCACTTAAATAAGTTTTAGTATCATCTTTTAAGATAAAGCTATAATGATCAAAGTTATTGATAGTATTTGCTTTTATATTTGTATTTAATACTAAATGATTATTAGTACCACTTTTATGCATTAGAGCTTTTGATGCAAAGTTATTATCTTCTTTAGTTTGTAAAAAGCTACCTGCTAATACATCTATATTAGTATTATTAAAAATATTAGTATTACCACTTAGATATAAGGTATTATT
>NZ_JANQCZ010000056.1:0-545 GCF_024723605.1 Campylobacter sp. LMG 17559 | reverse complement strand
AAACTAGTATTGAAGATGTAAGAACTTTAACTATTTATTCATTCCTAGATGAAGATGAGGAACTTTCAAGAAAAGCTAGTCGAATTGTTTTAAATTTAAATAACGATATTATATCCTATCTTTTATACAATGAAAGAAATATCACAAATCATAAAACTTATTTTTTATTTGATAAGGAAAGATTTAAAGTTTTTGAAGATTTTTTATTTTTTCTAAATACTCGTTTAGAAGAGGATTTTTTGCAAAATAAAATCAAAAGTCATGATTTTTCACATATTGTTTATTATACATCTTCTTTAATTGGAAACAACTGGGGATTTTCCCATATTTATATTGGAGATCTTTCTAAAAAATTCACATGTAAATTTGATAATTCTAAAACTGCAATAATTTTAAATACAATGAGAAAACTAAATAAAATTACAGATAATGTTACAAGAAGAATTCGTAAAGATTTTTTTTTAGATAATCAAGCTAAAGAGAAGCTAAAAGAAAATATTAATAAAATTTTAGAAAACTTCAACAAGAAGACATTGACAAATCTT
>NZ_JANQCZ010000055.1:0-573 GCF_024723605.1 Campylobacter sp. LMG 17559 | reverse complement strand
AAAGAATCTTTTCATATCAATATCTTGATCAATAGTGATACACTTTATAAAAATCCTTTATTGCAATATAATATAAATAGAAAAATTTCTAAAGATGATAATATCATTTATGCTTTAAAAAATACTTCTAGCATAAATCAAGCTTTTAAAAACTTAAAACAATTACAAGAAGTATTATTAAAAGAAAATATATTTTTAAATTTTATAGACTTAAATAGCAAAGAAAGTCTTTTAAGTTTTTACAATCAAATATTAAGTAATCATCATCTTAAAGATTATTTTTATATAAAAAATAATCAATTTTTTATTAAAGAAGATATAAAAAATAAAATTATATTTCACAATATCAATTCTTCTTCTATTATAAGTAATTATCTTAGCTTGTTAAATGATTTTAATACTTTAAGCAAGATAGAACTTATAAATATATTAGAAAGTTTAAGTTTATACAATCTTTCAACTTTAATGCAAGATATACAAAAAAGATACCTAAAACTAGAATATAACTTAAAAAGCTTTGATAAAGATAGTATCTTTTTATCTAATATGATTATGAATGTGAGGTTGAAGTAG
>NZ_JANQCZ010000054.1:0-577 GCF_024723605.1 Campylobacter sp. LMG 17559 | reverse complement strand
ATTTTCTTCATGATATTCTTCAAATCCATGCGCACAAATATCCAAATCTTTTTCAATCATTTCTTTCACGCAAAGCTCTATACAATCATTTAAAAAATAATCATCAGAATCTAAAAAGTGAATTATAGAATTTGGCAACTCTTGCACTAATAAATCATTTATATTTTCTATATTTGTTTTTATGTATCTTTTTTGAATTTGTATAAAATTTGATTTTATAATTTCTTTATTAATTTTTTTTGTATTTTTATCAAAAGTATGAGTCGAGGTAAAAGAGATTATATCTTGTTCTTTCTCATCTTCAAAAAAGCTTCTAAGCTTAGTTCCTTTTATAAATTCTAAGCCCATATTTCTTGCCGAACTTAATCCTCCATTTTCCTTAGAGATTAAAAATATTCTTTCGTCTTTATTGAGATATTCTAAAGCTATATTTAAGCTTTCATCATTACTTCCATCATCTACTAAAACAATATCTAAATGTTTATAGCTTTGATTGACAACACTATCTAGACATTCTTTTAGGTATGGTGTTACATTGTATATTGGTATAATAATAGAAATTAAAGGATTATTCATA
>NZ_JANQCZ010000053.1:0-581 GCF_024723605.1 Campylobacter sp. LMG 17559 | reverse complement strand
TCTTTAGAGCCAATATCTGTTACATTATCTAAAAAACCAGTGATACCTTTCATGGCTTGAACTTCATTTTGATGCATAAAATTTTCCGTTTTATTTACATCTTCTACTTCTTTAAGTAGTTTTTCTCCTATTTCATCTACACCCGCATCTTTTAAAGGAATTTGCAAATCTTTTTCTGTTTCGTTTAATTTTTTTCTAGGTAATTCTTCTTTTTGCAATTCTTCGTTCATTGTTTACACTCTTTTAGTTTGGATTGTATGGATTTAAGTTTATTGATTTGTTTTTGACCGAGTCTGAGTTTTGGATAATTATTGTTTATATTTTCTATTTTCATTTTAAGATAATCATCTTTATAGGCAATAAATTTAATTTTTGAATTTATAAGATTGATATATCTATCAACTGCAATATTAATTTTTTCTATGCCATTTAGAATTGCTATGGTTTTGGGATTATTTAAATCACAAATAGGAGCTATTGAAAGTTCTCTTAGATACATATTATTAGCAAACGCACCATCTAAGCCAATCAATAGATTAATATATGTTACAATTTCTATTATTTCAAAATCATTATCATTT
>NZ_JANQCZ010000052.1:0-584 GCF_024723605.1 Campylobacter sp. LMG 17559 | reverse complement strand
CGTGTAATTTACCAACTAAACTCCTAAATATCCATACTTTAATGAAATATTTTTCATTTGCACATACTTTTGCACATACTTTGTATTTTATTGTAAAAATGTGTAAAAAAGTGATATTGTTTTGCTAAATAGGTGATGTATTAAAATTTTTAGAGTGTGAATTTTAAGGAAAGAATATTGTGAATTTAAATTCTAATAAAGAAAAATACTGCCTGACTAATGAAGAGTAAGTGTTAATATATTCAAGAAACAATTTTAAAAATAGAATATTTGCTATTATATGAATTGCTAAAGTAGATTAAATCTTATTTTAAAGATTTAACTCCTGATATAATTTTAGCTATTTTTTCAAAGCTATAAACATTTTTTAAAATCATTATCATTTAATTTTTTCTAATATCTATAATTCTACATTATACTATATTAAATATTTTATTTTATGTCCTGTTTATACTGTAAAATAAAATATAAATGCTATGCTTTAGATAGTTTTAGAAGTTAGTAAAGATATTGTATGTTTAAAACGATAACTATTTTAAATGTAATAGTTGTGTTTTAAAAAAGCACTGGCCATATTGAAGATG
>NZ_JANQCZ010000051.1:0-612 GCF_024723605.1 Campylobacter sp. LMG 17559 | reverse complement strand
TTTTAATCTATCTAATTTGTGTTTTTTATAAATAAATTCTAATCTTTCAGGAGAAAAATAATAAGGTGCATTAGGATAGCCTTGAGGAGGAGTTAGGGCTGCTAGTTTGGCTTCTAAAATAAGAGAATTCATATATAGTTTTGCTTCTTCTTTAGTCCAATCATTGGGAATGTCTGTATTATAAAATGCAACAGCACCTCTACGATATGCCCACATTTCACGATTAAACTCTTTCCTACTCTCTGGAGTAGAATCTATATCTCTTGGATCTTTTAATTTACCTTTTAAAACATCATCATCTAAAGATCTAATAGCTTTACCATCAGCATCATCTGCAAATTCATATTCTGTTAAATCAATAATCCAATCCACTCCTATAAGTTCATCTAAGAAAGGAAGCATTCCAAATTCATCATAAGGAGGATTTTTAGAAAAATCTTTTAGCATTTGAGCTTTAAGAGGGTTTTTGTGTATACCATCTACTAAACCTCTATATGCATAAGAATCATAAAGACTTTTAAGGCCTTGTTCATGTCCTAGTTGTATGAGTAAAAAATTTATTGCTTGAGTTCTTGCTTTAAATCCTGTCATAGAAAGTTGCAAGGCTCCTAT
>NZ_JANQCZ010000050.1:0-616 GCF_024723605.1 Campylobacter sp. LMG 17559 | reverse complement strand
AATCTCCACCTAAAGAATAAGATCCTTGAGATATACTTGGAGTAATTTTTAAATTTCCTAAAAAGAAAGTATAACTTGCTCCATAGTTGATTTGATTTTCATTGCTTGATTGTAAGTAAAAATTATAATAATCTCCCATATTAAATATAGAATTAAATCCCATACTAATACCAGCTCTAATATCCCCTGCACTTTCAATACCATAATTATCAGTATATAATAATACATTAGCTTTAGTATCAGGCACTACTTCTATAACTACATCAGTTTCTCCTACATTCTCTCCTGCTTGTAAACCTGCTAGGGTTTGTACTCCATACATTTCATTGACTTTATATACACTATCTTCTATTAATTTAGTAGAGATGATTTTACCTTTGATTCTTTCATTAAGCTTACTCTCTATAAAATAATCTTTTATAGTAGTTTTATTCTTTATTATATACTTACCTAATGTTCCTAAGGCTATGTTTATTTGTACACTATTTTCAAATTCTTGTTGGGGTACATAAGCTGTTGCTGCAGGATAGCCATTAACTTGGAAATAATAAGCAATGATATTAGATATATCTTGTAAATCTTGTAAGCTAAATTTTCTAGTACTAAACTCACTAAT
>NZ_JANQCZ010000049.1:0-619 GCF_024723605.1 Campylobacter sp. LMG 17559 | reverse complement strand
ACAGGACAAAGTTCTACTTTGCTTGAGTTTAAAGATTGGCAAAGTATTTATTTAAAAGATCCTATTAAAGGAAGCATAGCTCCTTGGACTAAAGCAGAAAAAGCTTATTATAAATCTTTAAAAACTAAAAAAGAAAGATATAAATATTTAGTTATAAGAAGTGGTATAAGAAGTGTTGTTATAGATATACCTTATGAAGCTATAGGGGCTGTAGATGAAAAAGGAAATGTAGATCCTAAATATGAAAAATTATATAGAATAGTAGATGATAATAAACATAATCTAAGATCAAGTTTATTTCATAATGAATGGGGTATGGCAGCAGGAATATTAGGTGATTATAAATATCTAGCTAATGATATGTTTCAAAATGGTTTTAATGCAAGATTTATCCAAGCTACTATACTTTATATACAATTAAGTGGGGGAAGTAGTATATTAGATAAACCTAATTTATTAGGTGCTATTTATGGTTATGCTGATATTGCTGTAGGAAGTGGTTTAGTGGGAGTGCATAAAAATCCTTTAAGAGAACAAGAGATTAAAACCTTAGCTAAGACTTTAAAACCTGATGAATTTGATATGCTTCCTTTTATAGATGAGATTATGGGAGTAGATT
>NZ_JANQCZ010000048.1:0-629 GCF_024723605.1 Campylobacter sp. LMG 17559 | reverse complement strand
GGAAGATAGAAAGTAGTAAGTGTGTGGTTTGTCAATTAAAATAAAAACTTTGTAATTGATTTAAAAAATAGCAAGATTTTAAAAGCAATACAAGAGAGATGTTTTAAAGAATTTGGGTAATGTAACTAGGTTTAATAGATATATGCTTTTAAAACAAGGTTTTACAAATCCAAATTCACAAGATGAAGTTTTATATGATGATATTAAATCAATAACATAGATTGATATAAAGGTTTATATCAATCTGGATATAAATTTTAAATAAAATTTACCAAGAAGCTTTTTTATAAAGACTATATATTTTTTAAAAAAGTATTTTTAAACCAAAGTTTTTACTATGATAATAAAACCTATCATTTAAGAAATTAAACTTAAAAAATGAAAATTTGATTATCAAAATTCCTAGTGATTTTTCAAAGCTTTAGAAAATATTATAAAGTATGATAATAGCTCACATAGTATAATTAGTTTTATCTATGAAAAAGATTTATACCTAATATATAATTTAGGTGTAAAATAAATTATTATTATGGTTGTTTATATAATATACAAAAAGCTATTTTTGAAAATATAAAAACTCTTTTTTAATATTTTGAATATAATTTGCCAAAAAAACACTCGGGAGTAAA
>NZ_JANQCZ010000047.1:0-630 GCF_024723605.1 Campylobacter sp. LMG 17559 | reverse complement strand
TTTACCAAACAAACTTTAACTAAACTCTATCTCCTTTCTATAATTTTATTTTTCTTTTTAATTAGTAGGTTTTCTTAGTTAAATTCTCAAGATTGCTTTCAATCTTTTCTTGTATTTTTATAGAATCAGCTTGTATTTTATCTACTTCAATACTTCCAACAATATCAGCAATAAATTCACTTAAATCTATTTCACTAAAATCTAACTTTTGAAATTCTTCTGGAGTAAATCCTCTACAATCAGGACTTTTTGGAGAACCCCAACCTCTTTTAATTTGTGGGCGTCCTTGTTCATTAAATATTCTTGCTAATTTTGAATTAAAACAACAATGTGTTTTTTTATGCTGAATACAAGCTATGAATTTAATTTTTTTAGAGCAATATTCACCAACTTCTACACATCTATTTTGCTTATTGAGTTTTGCTAGCTTTTTTTCATCTTCTTTACAAGGTACAAGCCCTATAAATACTTTATCTTTATCACAGCAACCACCACCAGTTAAACCAAAAAATTTGTCTTTAGAGC
Organism: Campylobacter sp. LMG 17559; assembly: GCF_024723605.1. Classification (NCBI taxonomy): domain Bacteria; kingdom Pseudomonadati; phylum Campylobacterota; class Epsilonproteobacteria; order Campylobacterales; family Campylobacteraceae; genus Campylobacter; species Campylobacter sp. LMG 17559. Next base: position 105 of record NZ_JANQCZ010000047.1, on the reverse strand, counting down.
GACATCTATTATCTTTTCCATTAAAGATAAAAATTTGTCCTCTATAAGAACCATCATCTTCCCAACCATTATTATTTTCATCATTAATACCAACTTGAGTATCTT
>NZ_JANQCZ010000046.1:0-758 GCF_024723605.1 Campylobacter sp. LMG 17559 | reverse complement strand
TCTTGTTTTTTAAAAAAACCGTCAACAGACCTAATGCAAAAAAGTAAAAAAATATTTTTTAATACCGGTATAGAACTATTGCAAGAAAATAACTTTTTTCAGTTTTATTTTGCTTGGCAAGGAACTTTTAAAGCTAAAATTTTAAATCAATACAATCTTCGTTTCACACATGGAATTTATCATGAAGATCATGATTTTGGAACTATATTGTTTTGTTTGGCTAAAAAAGTTTTTTATATCAATACAACCTTAATGATATATAGAATTAGAAAAGGCTCTATAACAAATATCCAAAATACCTTAATACCGCAAAAATTACCTAAATATCTAGAGCCACTAAAAGAGCATTTTAGCAATTATAAAGAGCTTAGAGAATATTTTAAATTATTTTGTTTTACAAAAATAGCTGAGCAAATTCAAAACTATAATAACAAATCAAAAACAAATAGTTTTTTTTTAGAAAAAACTTCAAAAGAATATATGTACAACTATTTAAAAGAAAACAAACAAAAAGATCCATTAAATATCAGAAATATTCTACAAAATAAATTGAAGTATTTTTATTTATATAATTTTTTATTTAAAGCAAGATTTTATTTGCGTCATCCTAGAAAAATTTTTCAGGATAGAACATGAGTCAAATTTCTATCATACTACCAACTTATAATGTGGAAAAATATATAGCTAGAGCATTAGAAAGTTGTATTAATCAAACTTTTAAAGATATAGAAATCATTGTAGTAGATGATTGTGGAAGC
>NZ_JANQCZ010000045.1:0-887 GCF_024723605.1 Campylobacter sp. LMG 17559 | reverse complement strand
TCTTGCATAGGTAGAATTTTGATTATTATGTTTATCACCTAGTCTTTGGGTATCTAAATCTTTTTCTAATTCCTTTCCTTGATTATCAATAATAACACCTGTAAAAACTGGATCTAATAAAGCATAACTAGCATCTGCACAATTAGCATAGTCTAAAAATTTAGTGATTAAGTCTAATTTAGCTTCTTGTGTTTTAATGTTTTTGCTCATTTATATCCTTACTTAAAATTATCAAAATAGCTACAAGTGAATACTTCTTCATATCTAAAATATAATCCAGAGCCCTCATCGCCTCTTAAGAATACACCATCATTTTCATATTTATATCTTATATATGTAGCAAAAGGCTTGGGCATTTTTTTATATTTTTTATCATATACTATGGTTATAATATTGCCATTTCGTTTCTCGGATTTTATCGTATCTTTTATATCATAATAAGTAAATGTTTCATTAAGTTTTTCATAATAAAAATATTCATAACCATCATCCTTAACTCGTTTTTCTATAGAAGGCTTTTTTTTTGTAAAATCGCTATACAATTCCCAATAAGCTTTATTGTAAATTATTACTTTATTATCTATATCTTTACACAAGCTCCTAAACTCATAATACTGCGGATCCATATATTTATAAGAACATCCTCCTACTAAGAATAATAAAAGATATGCAGGTAAAAGAAACAAAGTAAATTTTTTAAATATTGTTTTAAAATTTATAGTTTTTGTTTTATTTTTTAATTTATAAAAAATTTTAAAGATAAAATATAAAATAATAGAAAATATAAAAACAAAAAAGAAAAATATAAGAATAAATATTAAAAGATTAATAAAGAATTCTAGCATTTATTAACTCCTCTTAATTTTCTCTGTTTTTTCATAAGACAA
>NZ_JANQCZ010000044.1:0-983 GCF_024723605.1 Campylobacter sp. LMG 17559 | reverse complement strand
ACTTTACAAATGCAAAATAATCTTAATTATTTTTATCTTGCTTCTAATAGCACTACCAATTTAAACGAAATGAATAATTTTATAAGCATTATGGATAGATATATCATTTTTATTAACAAAATAGATGCATTGCCTGACACTTATGCGCTTATGAAAATAGCCTTTAATGCTGATTATTTTCTTTTTAATTTAATCCCATTTGCTTCAAGCCTAGATAAAAACTTTATGTGTTCTATACCTCAAAAAGAACAGTTATTAGAAAATATGATTAATTCTTATAAAAAAATGAATTTATTATATAAAACAAAACTAAAAACCGAAATTCAAGAAATGATATACCCAACAATATATGAAGCAAAAAGATATAATTATTTCATAAATATTGCTAAAGGAAGATTAAATGCATGCGGAAAATAATTTAAGTCCTGAAGATAGACAAGGTATAGAAAATGCTGTGTTTGCTAAAAAAGATATAATACCGGATTGGATAGCAAATTTTAATAGACAAGATATAGAAGACTTACAAGATAAAACTCAATATTTGCGGGATACTGTAGATAGATTAAAAAACACCGTAAATTCTTACTCCAAGCAATATCCTACTTTAGAACCAATAGCAAGAAAAATAAGAATAATAACCAAACCAACAGAAAACACTTTAAAAATTATGGATTATTCTTTAGAATATGTCCTTAATGGCGAAAGGTCGGTAGTTATTAAAGCTATAGCTGAAGGGGTTGAAACTATTGTTTATACAGTTGGTATTTCTGCGACTGCAATTGCAGCTGGAATTGTGAGTTTGGTTGGTATATTATGTCCAGATTCAGCACCTTTGGTAGCATTTGGTGCCTTTGTAATATTCACTCAAGGAGAGGAGCTGAGTTACTATATATCACAAAAAGCTAAAGAAATAATAATAAATTTTTTAAATCCAAAAATACAATATTTTCCACAAACTATCCATCTGGGCAATGGACAATATT
>NZ_JANQCZ010000043.1:0-1006 GCF_024723605.1 Campylobacter sp. LMG 17559 | reverse complement strand
TTCAACCAACACCTCCCTAGCCCTTCAATCATTTAAAAAATCACTTGAAGAAGAAGGATTAATTATAGATAATTTACCTATTATGGATGGTAAAATTCATAGAGTAAAAACTACTAATGATAAAGGTAGAGAATTAAGTGGTGCTTATATTGGATATTTAAATAACAATTTTCCTGCAGGTTTTATACAAAATTTTAAAACAGGCATAAAGAAAAATTGGAAAATGCAAGTAGAAAAAAACTATAATGGTAATTTAAAAAGTTCTCAAGAATTACATAATCAAATAAAAAAAGATCAAGAGCTTAGAGAAAAAGAAATTTTAGCCTTACAAGAAAAAACTGCCTTAAAATTAGAAGATGAGTATAATAATGCAAGATGGGCTAATTCTAACCATGCTTACTTAAAGAAAAAAGGCTTTGATGAAAACTTTTATCTTAAGCAAGATAAAATGGGTTCATTATTAATTCCTTTAAAAGATGAAAATGGAAAATTATGGTCACTTCAAAGAATATTTTCAAATGGAGATAAAATCATAGGGGTAATTAAAACTCAAGAAGAAAAAGATCAAGGTGTGAAATATCTTGCAAAAAAACAAGGTTGTTTTCATATTATAGGAGCTAAAACACTTCATAATTTAAAAGAATTTTATTTATGTGAAGGTTTTGCTACTGGTGCTACTTTGTATAAAGCTTTAAATAAACCTATCATTATGGCAGTAGATGCTGGTAATTTAGAAAGTGTGGTTAAAAAACTAAATACCCTCTATCCTGATAAAAATATCACAATATTTGCTGATAATGATGTAAAAAAAGAATTAAAAGGATTAGAAAATACAGGTAAAAAAACAGCTTTAGAAATTAAAGAAAAATATTCTAATGTTAGTGTAATTTTACCAAATTTTACACAAGAACAAAGCTCTCAAGGTATGAGTGATTTTAATGATTTAATGCTTGCAAAAGGGTTAGAATTTGTAACAAAAGAAATTAAAATGCAGATGTTTAGGGAT
>NZ_JANQCZ010000042.1:0-1051 GCF_024723605.1 Campylobacter sp. LMG 17559 | reverse complement strand
TAAAATACCCTGCTCCTAAATCTTTATATTTAAATTCTTTATAAGCACTTTTATAAACTTTAGCAATATTTTTTGGGATAATAAAATAAAGTTTGATTAAATTAGTATCAAAACTAAAATTTAATTCTTTAAATTCATAATCTTTACTAAAGTCTTGTTTGAATTGATTAAGAATATTAACATCTTCTATATCTTTTAAATCTTTTTGATCTATATTTAATTCACTTAAAGCTTTATTTTGTTCTTTTTTTTCATTATTGATCAAAAGATTATAGATAGGTAGGTTATCTTTTTGAAATCTATCACTTTTATAATGAAGTCTTATTATGGGCTCTTTTAGCTTTGTTTGGCTTTTGTTTTGTTTAACCAAGCCTTCCTTAGGATTAAAACTATGATCAAATTTAAACTTAGTAGGTACAAAGCTTACTTTTAAAGGAAAGCCTTTATCACTAATACAAGCTGAGATGAGTTCTTGTAAGATTGCGTATTCATTATTAACTTTCTTTTGAGATAAAGAGCCTTTAACATCTACTACCTTGGTGCAAGGATAGCTTACTTTTCCTATAGTATTAGGACAGCCACTTATGCTAGAATTAAGTAAATCACTTTCTAGCATAATAGGCACACCACTATCTTTAAAAGTTTTTCCTTTGTTTGATTGAAGTATGACTTTACCTCCATGGATACATTCTAGGTTTTGATTTTCTAAAAGGGCATGAAGTTTAGCTATAGCTTGTTTTTTATTTATTTGTATGGTTTTTTGTTCTTTTAGGGTATTTGAAATTAAGTCTTTATACTCTAAGCTTTGCTTGCTTAAGCATTCTAATTTGATATTTAAAGAATTTTCTATAATAGAATAATTAAGCAAGCAAAGTTCATCATTTTTATAAAAGATGCTAAGTTTTCCTTTGCCACTATCTTCATCTTTAGGAGAAAAATAATAACTAGGTGTATCTTGTTTTATGGCATTATCTTGATTTAATTCTCCAAAGTAAAAAGGATTGTTAGGAAGTTCACTTGAGCCTGTAAGGAGAGTGGAGTTTAAAAAGAT
>NZ_JANQCZ010000041.1:0-1146 GCF_024723605.1 Campylobacter sp. LMG 17559 | reverse complement strand
GATATTGAAATTATATCTAAAAAGTATTAATTAGATATAAAATAATACCAAGAAAAATCAATTATCCATTACGATTTCCAGAAACACTTTTCAAATATAATGAAAATTCTTCTTTACTAATTGTATTTCTAGACAATAATTTTTTTCTATGAAATTTTAAATTGAGTAATTCAAATTCATCAATTTTACCTTTACTTCCTTCTATAGCCTGTTCGTATAAATTTATAGCTTTATCATACTCACCTTTACAAGTATAAACTTTAGCCATAGATTTATATAGAGCAACAGAAGGCCCGTATACTGCAAGGCATTCTTTATATCTTTCTTCTGCCAAATCATAAAATCCATGTCTTTTATATTGCATTATAAGATATATTATTTGTGCTTCCACATCAGATATTTCATATTTTAGATCATATTGATATCTAACCCAATTTATTACATCATCTTCATTTAAATTCCTTTTAATCATATCTTTTAAAAAGATTGATAATCCGCCCTTAAAGAAGTCATTATAAAAAACTGGATATGCATCTTTTATTAATTCCATTATAATTAATAAAGTTGTTCTTTTGTTTCCATCGGCAAAACAATGTCCTTTATTTAATTTATAAATAATCATCGCTGTCATTTCAGCAAAATCAGAACAATAGGGTTTAGGAGGATTTGAAAATGGAATTGTGGAATAAACGCAATTGCAAAGATCTAACAAAGTTCCTTTGTTTAAAATAGCAAATTTTTTTAATGATTTAGATGAAGAATCATTCATCAATTCTTTGTTGATTTCAACAATACGCTTATACAATAATTCAGCATCTTCATTAAAAAAAATTTCTTCCATCACTTATCTTCTAAATACCTTAAAGCTAATTTATTATCTTCCATTAACATTTTAATGATTTTTTTCTCATTCTCTTTCGTTGTTTTTTTTATTTTAGGAAGAAATTTTAAATCCACATTAGCATATTTTTTATCTTTCATCATACCAAATAAACTTTCTTAAGATTTTAATAATATAATTATATCATTTTATATATGAATAAAACAAAAAACGAGTAGCTAAACACTACTCATTTTTCACTCCTATTTAGTCAAATAAGCCAGTAGCTTTTGCTTTTTCTTCAGTTTGCTTCATAAGCTCGCCAT
>NZ_JANQCZ010000040.1:0-1208 GCF_024723605.1 Campylobacter sp. LMG 17559 | reverse complement strand
GGCGAGTGAATTTTTGTTTTCTCCTGATTTTTCTAAGCTTGGTGTAGGGGCGTTTTTGAGTGCTTTAGGACTTGCTTGCTTTTCTTTATCTATTGGAGTGGGTTCGATTATAACTTATTCTGCAAGTTTGCCTGATAAAACAAATTTTATTACAAGTACTATTAATATTATTATTATTAATATTATCATTGGTATTATGATGGGACTTATTGTATTTACTTTCATATTTGAATTTAATGGCAATCCAGCTCAGCAAGGTCCAGGTTTGATTTTTGTATCTTTAATGAGTTTGTTTTCAAATATTGATTCAATCGGTTTTTTACCTTTAGGAAATATTTTAGCTGTGGCCTTTTTTATAGCTTTATTTTTTGCAGGGATTACTTCAGCAGTCTCTATGATAGAGCCTTTAACTTTTTACTTAATCAATTCTTATAATTTTACAAGAAAAAAAGCTTTAATTTTTATAGCTTTCATTGTGTATTTTTTGGGAAGTTTGTGTATTTTATCAGGAATTGAGTGGAGTAAAGATTCTTTGGAATTTTTTGGAAAAAGTTTTTTTGATATATTAGATTTTATAGCTTCAAATTTAATGATGCCTTTGGGCGGGTTATTTGGTGCAATCTTTGTAGGCTTTGTACTTAAAAAAGAAGCTTTGCAAACTTTATTTTATCCTTATATGAGGGGTAAATACTTTGAGTGCTGGTATTTTTTTGTAAGATATATTTCACCTTTGGCGGTGATTTTAATCATGATAAAACAATTATTTTTTTAAGGTTAAAAGATGAATGAAAAATTTTCTAAAATAGGTTTTGTATTAGCAGTGGCAGGTTCAGCCGTTGGGCTTGGAAATGCTTGGAAATTTCCAACTCTGGTAGGTAACAATGGCGGTTCAGCTTTTGTAGTGGTGTATTTACTTTTAACCTTGGGTGTGGCTTTTGTGATATTTTTAGCAGAACTTAGCATAGGAAAACTTAGCGAAAAAGATCCTGTAAATGCTTATCATACTTTAGCACCAAAAAATAAAAAGGCATGGTCACTAGCGGGATTTTTTATGCTTGGTGCTATTATTTTAGTGTCTTTTTATAGTGTTGTGATAGGTTGGATAGCAAAATATGCTTATTTTGGGTTTTTTGAACTACCTAAAGATACAAATGAAGCAGGCGCTATTTTTGGAAATTTACTTTCTAATGATGTTTTATCTCAATTTA
>NZ_JANQCZ010000039.1:0-1225 GCF_024723605.1 Campylobacter sp. LMG 17559 | reverse complement strand
TAGAAAACAAAGAAAAAAATAAAAAGCTTATATTTTTTGACAATGCTTCATCTATGTCAAATCTTTTACATCTTTATGAGAACAATTGTGATATATTTGTTAAAGATGAGTCATTAATCGATATAGCTTTATTAGAACAAAACTATAATCTAGATTTTAATAAACTAAAAACAAGAGTATTTTTTTATGAAAAACTTCTTTTAGGCGCAAAGGAAGATGAAATTTTTTCTTTCAATGATGAAAAAATAAATTATTATCTTAAATATGATGAGAATAATTTATATGCTTTAAAAGATTTAAACATTACTTATGATTATTATCATTGTAAGATTAAAAACTATGTTTTAGCTAAAAATAGTTTAAATATAAAATTAGAACCTAAAAAGATAAGCAAGCACTATGCTTATGATGATTTAAACCATCAAGATCTAAATTTAACCCACAATAACACTAGCATTATAAACAACACTGCTACTTCAAATTACATCAGCCTTATCATACAAGATGAACATGGCAAGGCTATTGATAATGCTAGCATTAGTATAAAAGGGTATGATCATGAAAAACTAATCAAGCAAAGCATATTGAGATTAAAAACTAATAAAGAAGGTCAGATAAGATTTGATAGAGAAAAAGACTTCAGTAATTGTCATAGTTTTAAAGTTAGATTAGAAGATAATAAAGCTTATTTAGCCAAACCCTTACAAGATAGCAAAAGAATATTTAATAATTATATCAATCATAAAATAGGACTTATACTTAGGTTTAAAAATAAAGATTATTTTAAATATGATGGTTTTTATTTATATCATTTTAAAGGAAAAGATTTAATAGCTTCTTATATGGCAAGAAGTGGAGTAGCTAAAGCTGATAATTTAAAACCATCAAATAAACAAATTGCTTTTAGTTTTTATCAAGATATAAAAGATAAAACTACCAAGAAAAAAGCATATTTTTACTATGATGATGAAAGTATTAAAGATAAATTTGGAAGCTTACCTGAAGGAAAGTATTATTTTAAAATCAATGAGATTAATTACAACAAACAACCTGATTTTTTAAAAGATTATCCTTTTAGCATAGGTAAGACTTGGGGAAAGTATTGTGTTAGATTATACACAGATAAAGAATGCTCTAAAAGTTTTAAAGAAATAGAAATTTCAAATCCAAATGATGAAAAAGGAAAAAGCAAGAATAAAGAAAGTATGAGTAAGGGGGATTTGTA
>NZ_JANQCZ010000038.1:0-1326 GCF_024723605.1 Campylobacter sp. LMG 17559 | reverse complement strand
GTCTCTTGAAGCTTCCACACCTGTGCTATCTTTTACTGAGTTAATAGCAGCTACCAAAGCTCCATTTTGATCACTATCTTGATATTCTATCCTACCTATTTTAACTCCATTAATAGTAAAATCATCACTAGTAACTCCAGCTTTGATAGGACCGGCTCCGGTAGTTTCTACTAAGAAATTTGCTCTAATACCAGTTACATCAGCCACTCTATTAATCTCTTCAGCTAAAGCACCTATACCAGTACCTACTGAAGATGAAATCACTACAGGTTGGAATTTAAAATCATCCACACCATTATAATTTTTGATATTAAGTTCAACCACACCACTACTATGAGACATAGAACCAGTTTCAAATCTAGTAACACCAATTTTACTTGATTGAGTTGGACCTATGCTAGCTTTTACAGTTTGATTTGACTGAGCACCAATTTGAAATTCTTGATTAGTAAAATTTCCACTTAAAAGTTGTTTACCATTAAATGCTGTGGTATTTGCTATATTATCAAGTTCTTCCATCAAACGGTTAATATCAGCTTGAAGCATGTTTCTTGTTTTAGTGCTTTGTCCATCTTGAGCAGCTTGAGTAGCTTTTACTTTGATAGTATCTAAGATTTTAAGTTGCTCATCCATAGCTTTATCAGCTGTTTGTAAAATACCTATGGCATCATTACCATTGTTAATAGCTTGGCCTAAAGTTGCAGCTTGAGATCTTAAACTATCTGCAATAGCCATACCAGAAGCATCATCTGCTGCAGAGTTGATTCTAAGACCTGAACTAAGTCTAGACAAAGACTTGTCTAATTCTCTTGCTGTTATAGTTGAGTTTGCGTGTGCATTCATTGCACCTATGTTGGTGTTTATTCTAAAACCCATTTTAAATCCTTTCAAAATATTGCTTAGTTCTTATAAAGCAATAAGTGTTCCAAATATAAGAAAGTAAATGGGAGATAAAATAAAAAGTGGAGAAATAAACACCTTGAATAATCAAGGTGTTTTGGATTTCTTTACTATTGTAATAATCTCATTACATTTTGTTGTACAGCATTAGCCTGACTCATAGCATAAGATCCACTTTGAGCTAAGATGTTATACTTAGCAAAGTTTGCACTTTCTGCTGCAAAGTCTACATCTCTGATGTTTGATTCAGCTGATTTGATATTTACTTGAGTTACACTGATGTTGTTAAGTGTAGCTGTGATTTGATTTTGCACCGCACCAAGATCAGCTCTGATTTGATCAAGATTAGTAATAGCAGTTTCAGCTATATCCATAACAGCCATAGCGCCTTTAAGTGTAGTAACACCAGCTTGTTGATCTTTAGCG
>NZ_JANQCZ010000037.1:0-1482 GCF_024723605.1 Campylobacter sp. LMG 17559 | reverse complement strand
CTAAAGATAGTTTTTGTATATAGGCTATTTTTAAATTATTGATTACTTGTATAGACATAAGTTTATAATTATTATATTCTTGATTAAAGTGATTAAGATTTTCTAAAAATATTTTATACTCATTGATATATTCTTTTTCATCTTGTATATTATCTAAATATTTAAGATTTTGATTGAAAATATTATTATTGTAAAAATTACAAGAAAAACTATCAAAATTAAATTCTTTTAACAAATTACTATTTTTATTATCTATAGAACATAAAAGAGCAAAGGAATTTTGTATGTTTTTGTAGTAGGGGTAGAGAGAGTGGGCGGTGGATGTTGCTTTTCCTCCTAAAGAAGTTATGTTTATTATGAATAGTTTTTTTGTTTTGGTTATTTTTTTAATTGTTGTTAAAATTCCTGATGGTGCTAAATAATACAAAGGTCTTTCATTGATATCTTTTATTAAATATTCTAGTATAATATTTCTAGAAGTTTCATTTTTAACAATATCTTTTAAAAAGTCTAATTCTTCTAGTGTCTGCCTTTTATGAAAATCATCTAAAATAACACTTTTTTCTTGCCAATCTCTAAAACCTGAAATTCTAGCTAAAAAATCTCCAAAATCATAAAGTCCTATATAACAATCTACAATACTATCTTTAATATCCTTAAGATGTTTCATTAATCCTTTATCTCTCATTTTCTAGCCTTTTTAATTTACAAAGAAGAAGTAAAACAATATTTATTAGTTTTCTACTAAAAAGAATGATTATTGATAAATAACATATCATTTCAAATAATCCATATTTTGAAAAATATCTACCTAAATATATGAAATTTAAAAATACAATTGGTGGAAAGAGTAATAAGTTTTCACAAAAAATACTATACACCCAATCTATAATTTTATTAGAAACTCCATATTTACTTTTGCAATTTTTGCATTTTATTTCTAATTTGCCTGAGAATATATTCCAAATATTTTGTAATTTATTGATTTTTGTTTTACAAACTTCACATTCTTTATAAATAGACATTTATTTTTCCTATATAATTTAAAAATTATCTTTAAAATTTAAATTATCTTCCGCATGCATTTAATCTTCCTTTAGCAAAATTTATGAAATAATTAAGTTTTTTTGTTACATATATTGCTTCGTATAATTCTTGATCTTGAAATTTTAAATCCGCATCATGAAATAAATTTATTTTTTTATAAGAATTAATCATATTTTTTAATAACTGTTCTTTTTGAGGTATAGAACACATAAGATTTGTATCTAAAGTAAAACCAAAAAACAAGATATTATAAGTCATAAAATTAATTTCAAACATTATTTTACCTAAATTATACTTAGATGGTAATTTTTCAATTTCACTCATAAAGACAAGCAACTCATCCGCAACATTTAAATAATTATTAATTTCTTTTAAATTAGTAGTGCTATTAGAAGCAAGATAAAAATAATTAAGATTATTTTGCATTTGCAAACC
>NZ_JANQCZ010000036.1:0-1497 GCF_024723605.1 Campylobacter sp. LMG 17559 | reverse complement strand
GATTATTTTGCCCATTCTTCCTAATTCATCGTCGGCTTTAATTTTTATTGTCTGCACTTCTTTGGTTTCGTGATTTAAAAATTTGAAGAAATTTTGTAAAGAATGAAGTATAATAGGAATTCTAGCACCTACTATTTTATTTACACAAAAATAAACAATAGCTAAGATTATAACAACTATAACTAGCGCTATAATAATTAAAATAAATTGTAACTTGTATAAAGGTTGTAAAACAGATTTTTTTGGTGCGGTAACTACTATACTCCAATGGCTAGAATCTCCCAATGTGCTAAAAGATTCAATGCTTGCAAAACTAGGAATCCCATTAGAGTCGATATAATTATTAATTATTATGTCCTCATGTTTTTTAATTGTCTCGGTAAGTAGTTTTGCTGATGGATCTTTATTGACTTCTGATATGGTTTTTAATATGGCATCGTTGTTTTTGTGAATAGTAATAACTCCTTGGTCTGTTACTAGAAATCTTAATCCACCTTCATAAGTATCTAGTTTTGGATCTAGAATTTCTTGTGATATTTCTAAGAAATCAAAAGTATATCCAACAACACCTACAAATTTGCCTTTATTATTAAAGATAGGCATTCCTAAATTGATACCTAAAAAATCATGTCCATCATAATTTAATTTTGACGGAGCGCCAACAAATAAAGTATCTAAATCACCATATTTTGCATTTTGCTCAATTTTTTGAAAAATATTTAGTTGAGAAAAATTATTAGAAACTTTTATAGATCTTATACCACCTGCTTTTCCTGTAGTTTCATCGAAAAAAATCATAGCAAAAGTTTTACCATTAGAGCTTTTAAAATTTGAATCTAATGCTTGAGTGTCAGATAAAACAGAAGGATCTTTTAGATAAAGAAATGCATAAGCTGCATAACCACTACTATCAAAGGTGTTTTTTAATAAGCTTTCTATTAATGTAGCATCTACTTGGTCATTTTTTGAAAACATTTCATTAAGTGCTGTAGCCATTCCTTTTGTAAGAACAACTTCTTCATTAAGAATGCCTTGCATAAGACTACTATAATTTTTTGATGACAAAGAAATTGAATTTTTGGCTTCATTTTCCATATTAGAAGCAACTTGAATGGAAAAAATAGTCACTAAAATGGCTATTCCAGTAATTATACTAATAGCAACTGATAATACTAGTTTTAACCCTATATTTAAAGATTTAAACATCAATAACTCCTTTTTTGATTAGCATTAATTCTATTTTTTTATATAAAACTATTTTTAAACTATTTTAAAAGATTTAATTTTTTTAAAATTGGTTCAAATACACACACAAAAAAATAAATAAAAAAATGATATAACAATGAAAAATACATACTTTGTATAATAAAATAATAAAAATATTTTTTATAAATGTATGATTAAAAATTGCAGCTATTGTGAAAATATTTTTATTAAAGTAAACATAAATTGTTATGGATAAAAATTAGACTAAATAAAGTGCAGATCTTCCAACCA
>NZ_JANQCZ010000035.1:0-1541 GCF_024723605.1 Campylobacter sp. LMG 17559 | reverse complement strand
TGGATGATCAATACATTGACCATTAGGTGTTATAGAATTACTAGGGCATACAACAGGAGGTTTAATTTTATCTCCGATTTTATTAAGCAAATCTTGAGTATTTATTAGCAGTTTTTTTGCTAATTCTTTAATGTTTTCAGAAAAATAGTAAGATATAACACTTCCTCCAGCAAAAATAATTATACCAAAAATAATTTTTCCTCTAAACAAGATAAGTGCTATTTCTTTGGAAATATCTAAGCCTTTTTTTAAAACAAAATCTTGTATAACTTCTTCTCCTAATTTTACTAAAACTTTAGTTATATCACCATTGTTAATATACTCTAAGGTATATTCAGTAATTTTTAGTTTGTTATCCACTTTATCTGTAATAACTTGAACTTTTTGAATATAGGGTTGTAGGGTTTCTTTAGTGGGAGAGTTGGGGGAAAGGTTGAATATATTGCCTAAAAAATGAGAGGTATTGCTTATTTCTCCGGTTGCATCTCTACTATTCTCTACAATTTCTTGTCCTTCTCTTAGGGCTTCTTTTATACTTTCTTTAATGTTAATAGTGGTATTGTTTTCATTATGAACACTAGTATTATTTTCATTTGCATTCATCTAAGGCCTTTTGGATTTTGTTTAAATAATTACCTATAAAGATTATTATTGCTTTATGATTACTTTTCCACTTTTTATTTATTTCTTCATTAGAAAATTCTAGTGTATCTAATTTTTTAAGTATATTATAACTTTCTTTCACTTGTTTGAATATTGTCAATTTGTCTTTAAAAGAACATAATTGGGTGTTGTAAAGTAAAAACATTCCTTGAATTGATACTTTTGAGTAAAGAGCCATAGCTTTATACCAAGAACCCTTATTCAAATAGCCTATGCTATCTAAATAATCATAAAATTCTTCATAGTGCTTTATAAATTTAAGTTTTTCTTCAAAAATTTGTTTTTCTAAATCTTTAGTAGAGGCTCTTAAGTTTAGGTATTTTTGTTTTTCATTTGAGTTTAAATTGCTTATGAAATTAAGATAATTAAAATAGGTTTGCTCTCTACCATGTAGAAAGATAAAAATATCAATGTTGCTTTGAATAAAATTTTGGCAATACCTATCCTCAAATCCAAATAATTTAGCAACCTTAAAATCAAAAATAGCCTTTTGCATTTTTGCATTTAAATCTTTAAAGTCTTCTAGTTTAGGCTGATAATCATCTACAATTTTAATCATATCTTTAGGACTTGGATTTAAAGTCATTTTTTCAAAATTTTTAAAATTTAATTGAGCCTTAGGATGATGATATATTCCCCAATAAATCGTATATAAAGGAGAATAAAGTAATTTTGCAAGCACGGCAAGTATTATGATTAATATAATACAGGGTATATAAAATCTTTTAAGTTTATAAAAAGGTTTTTTCATTTATATTCCTTGATATTCTAAAAATAGTTTTTTATATATTTTTTGTAAAAATTACAATGAAAGTTTTTTAATATTTTAAGCAATTTTTTTACCTTTAAGGTTAGTATTGTTTATTATAGCATTGTTG
>NZ_JANQCZ010000034.1:0-1573 GCF_024723605.1 Campylobacter sp. LMG 17559 | reverse complement strand
TTTGTATAAAAAATCTTGACTATGACGATGATTTACTATGTTTCAATTTTATTTCTATCAATCCAAATCAATTAAAAAAGGATAAATTTTTTATAAAAAATTCTTTTAGTGTTGAATTTTTCTTCAATTTTTTCTTGCAAAAATATCCATATTATAATTGGTATATTTGGGGTAAAGTCTACAAAAAAATAACATTTTTAAAAATTTTCGAGAAGCTGCCATTAAAACCAAAAGAAAAAATAATTATGGGGGAAGATGCTTTAACTTTTTTAGCTTATTTATTTTTTTCAAAACATATAAAAACTTTAGATGATAACTTGTACTATTATGATTTAACTAATGACAATTCATCTACAAATATTCAAAGCAAAGAACGCAACTTAAAATATTTTGAAAGCATAAATTATGTGATAAAAAAAATTCACTTGTTTTCATCGATGCATTCAAATCAATACAAATTTCATTGTAAAATTTTTATTTATAATTTAAAAATTAACAAAGCACAATCTTTGAAAATAAGTGAAAAAAACATATTTAAAAAAATACAATATACTTGTCAAAGAAAAATTATCAAATTAAAGAGAGATTTTTTAATTCGTAAAGCAAAACTAATTATGTTTAAAAAAGGATGATAGTGAACTTTATAGGAAAAATTTTATATTTTTTTGCCAATATTATACCAGTAAAAAGAATAAGAAAAATTATCAAAGCCAAAATAAAATGGAAATATTCACATCCTTATATAGCAAATTATCTTAAATTAAATTATATTACACCCTACTATGAAAAAAACAACCAATATCATTTAGAACCAAAAGCAATATTTGAAAATGAAAAAATAATATGGCAGTTTTGGTATCAAGGTGAAAATGAAATGCCTGATATTATAAAAAAATGCACACAATCTGTAAAAAGATACATGGGAGAGGAATATAAAATTATTATTTTAGATAAAAATACTATAAAAAAATATATAGATCTTCCAGATTTTGTAGTCAACAAACTTGAAAATGATTTTTTTGGAAAAAAAACAACAACTTTCTTTTCTGATCTTCTTCGAGTTGCTCTTTTATCATTGTACGGTGGAATTTGGATGGATGCAACAATATTTTTAAGTGCGCCAATAAACAAAGATATTTTGAGCAAAAAATTTTTCATATTTACAAGATCAAAAAATAAACCTGAAGACTACATAGAATGGGTATTATTTAATAGAAACTATTTTTCTTGGGATGAAGGATTTCAAGTAAATATGCTTAGCAGTTTTTTAGTTGCACAAAAGAATTCTAGTGAAGTTTCCGCGATAAAAGATATTCTACTTGAATACTGGAAAAAAGAAAAAACAATTAGGCATTATTTTATAATTCAAATACTTTTTAATATTCTATACGATTGTAAAAGCGCCGATGAATATAATAGTGATATCGTTCCTCATCTTCTTCAAAAATTTTCTGATCAAAATTTTGATCAGAAACTATGGAAATCAATAAAAACAAAAACTTCTATCCATAAATTAACTTATTTCAAAAATATTAGAAAAAATTCCTTGATAGATATCGTTTTAAGTCATTCG
>NZ_JANQCZ010000033.1:0-1795 GCF_024723605.1 Campylobacter sp. LMG 17559 | reverse complement strand
ACCCTCACTTTTTTAAAAAATTCCAAAACTTTAAGTCACTTTGCAAAGGCTTATAGGGGTAAAATATTAAGAATACTAGCAAGTAAAAATATACATAGCAAAGAAGCTTTGCTAGAAAATCTACCTAATGATTTAAAAATAAAAGAAATTAAAATACAAGGATTAAAAGAGGAGATAATTTTAGATATAGTAAGCTAAGCCTTTTGGCTTAGCTTTTATAATTAGAATTTGTATAAAGCTTCAAGTCTGATGAATTGATCATCTCTATCATCAACGCCTTGTTGATTTAAATCTTCTGTTAAGTAAGAATAGAATCCACTAAATGTAAGTTTAGGGCTATAAGCATAAGATACTCTTGCAATATACTCATTTTTATCGATATCATTCATACCTGTTCTTTCTGTTTTACCACCAATATAATCAAATCCTAATCTTACGGTTTCAGCAAAAGTATAACCTAAACCTGCAAAATAGAAGAAGTTTTCGCCATGGCTACCTCTTAAATCACTACCTTCAGAATAGAAAATTTGTTCACCTGGAGCAATTACACTACCTTTATCTTCTAAAACAACAACACTTGTTTTATCTTTATCACCAAAGCCAACTACACCTGCTTGAAAATCAAATGCAGAAATATTTGCTTGGATTTGAGCAGCGTAGAAATTTCCATTTTCTAATCCTAAGCGATCTTCTTTGTCACTGTCTAAGCTATTTCCTAAGTATTGACCTTGGATTTTAAAGTTCATGTCATTGAATGCAAATTTATAGCTAGCATCTACTGCATATAAGAACGCCCAGTTGTTTGAATAAGCAGCCCATACTTGGAAAGCAAATGGATCAAAATCACCTAATACAGCAGCACCATAAAGAGAAGCTTTACCTAGGCTAATATTAGTATTAAAATCTCCATCATCTGTATAATTGAAGCTATCAAACCAGTAACCTGCAAAAGTTAAACCTTCGATAGAATTGTTAAGAACTTTAGCTCCTGTACCTACTGCATCATCAGTCCAAATTGAGTCAACTTCCATTTTACCGAAAAGTACATTTGTAGCATAAGCTTCGTTAGTGTATTCTAAGTAAGCTTGGTTAACAACAAATGTGCTATGAGTATCAGTTTCAGCATTTCCAAAACCAGGTTCTTTTGTATTGCCATATTGGAATTGAACAAAAGCTTTGAAATTATCATCTAAAGCTGCTTTAAAATTGATTTGTGATTTAAATCTATGTCTGTTTTCTTTAACACCATTATAACCATTAGAAACAGCATTTCCTTGTTCTAATCTATCAGATTCAAATCTGTATCTGAACATACCTGATACATCAACATCTTTTATAGCTTCTTCAAGTGAAACAGCGTTAGCTGCTGAAAAAGCACCTGCAGCCAAAGCTGCTACTAAACTAAGTTTAACTAGTTTCATGAGAATTCTCCTTATTAAAATTAAAACTATGGCTTGTATTATATCATAGTTTTATATGAGAATTCTTAAAGTAAACAAAAATATGTATTTATTGGGATATATATTTGAAGTTATAGTATGTTGTTATACTATAATTATTAGTATATAATGATTATAGTTTTAGATAATCAAACTATATTAAATTAAATCTTTAAAATTATAATTTAATTTTATTCCTAATTTTATATTTTATAAATAATCTCATTCATATTTAAAACTATATATCTTTAAAGATCTAGTAAAAACTAGATCTTTAAAAACTAAGGAGTTATCTATGAATGTTTGCTTTTACAGATGTAATTATGCTCTTTGATAGTTAATGTTTGGAAACTGGG
>NZ_JANQCZ010000032.1:0-1829 GCF_024723605.1 Campylobacter sp. LMG 17559 | reverse complement strand
AAGAAGACAAAGAAGCAAAAGATCAAAAAAATCTATTAGCTTTAAATTTTAAAGAACAAAAAGAATATCCTGATAATTTCAGACATCATCTTAGCCCACGCACTAAAAACTTTGTATCTCGTTATGAAGTTATAGATCATGTAAAAAATACTAACATCAGTGGTTATTCTCATACTGTTTTTAAAGATACAAGTAAAAATGATAATACTTATATCTTGGCTTTTCGTGGCACTGAAACAGGTGGAACACAGCTATTAAAAGATGCATTTTTTACAGATGGTTTTATTGCTTTGAGGCTTGGAATTCCACAAGTGGTGTCTTTGATGAATTATAGTGATGAAGTTTTAAAAATCATTAGAGAAAAGCATGGGAGTGATAATTTTAAAATAGATGTTGTGGGGCATTCTTTAGGAGGACATTTGGCTCAATGTTTTTGTATCTTTGGGCAAAAAAAATATATTCAAAAACTTTATACTTATAATGGAGCTGGTATAGAAGGTGCTGTAGTAAGTCTTGTAAATATTTTTATTAGAGTTATTAGAGTTGTTTTTAAATTACTCATTAAAGGTATTAAAAAACTTTTTGGTTTTGGTATGACTAGAAAAACTTTAGATAATTGCTCTAAAGTTTTAAATGTGGAAAATGGAACCGATGGTTTGATCGAAGAATGTAAAAATTCACAAGGACAAATAGATCAAAAAAGACTTGATGAATGTGCTTTAAATATAAAACAAGCAAGTAAAGGCAAAACAAGTATAGAAATACATCATATAGAAACTATAGCTAAACCTATCCCTAATAAAGAAGATTTTTCACGAGAATATAGACAAGCACTAGAGTCATCAAGATCTGTGATAGCTGATTTGGGTTATAAATATGGCTTAGATATTAAAGATAAGTTTGATTATAAAAATACAGACAAGTTGCATTTAATTCATATAGGAGAGCTTGAAAAAAATTATTTACTAACTAGCCATTTTATGTATAATATAGTTTGGGCGAGTTATTTTTATGAGCATTTGATAAAAAATAATGAAAATATCAAAGAATTTAAAAAGGATATTGCTTGTGCTATGGATTATCTAAATTCTTATGCACAAAATTTAATCGACTTAAGTGAGAAAAATAAGCTTTTATCAGAAGATCAAATAAATATCCAAGATGAAAATCAAAATTATATTAGCGTAGTATTGGATAAAATTTTTGATAACTTGTGTAAAAATAATGAATATAACAAGAAAGAATTTAATCTTATCTATAAAGATATACAAGAGTTGTTTTATGTAAGTGAATATAAAAATGTAAATAAATTTGTTATTCCTGATTCTTTTTTGGTTTTGGAAGCTATGCAATTTTATATAAAAATACTGGATAAACCTATATTAGAAAAATTATCTAATAAGGACTTCAAGCAAGATTTAGATCATGCTGAAGCAGTTTATAAGTGGTTGCCTTTTATTGTTAAAGATAAAAATAATCAAAAAATACTTACAGAAGATAATATAGGGAAAATCTTAAATTATAACTCTGAGTGCTTTAAATGTCTTAGCTTGGAAAATGATTTGGATTTTTTTCAAGCTAGAAAAAAGCAAATGATTAATTTGATTTATGAAAATAATTGCACAAGCTATTATCTTAATAAAAACCAACCCATTAAAACAAAAGTAAAATTTAATTCTTCAAGTTCGACTATATTTGTTAATTTACCAAAAGAAGAAGTTTTTATTTTTGCTAATTGTAGGGATTTGATTGATTGTGATGAGATTTATAAAAGAGTAGCTACTAAAGTAGGTGTTGCAGTTGAAGAACTCCAAAACTACCAAGCTTAT
>NZ_JANQCZ010000031.1:0-2066 GCF_024723605.1 Campylobacter sp. LMG 17559 | reverse complement strand
GTGGCTTTAGTGCTACTTTGTTTGAAGATACTAAAGATAATAATCAAAAGATTATAGTCATACGAGGAACAGAGCCTACAAGTAATTTTAGTGTAGATATTTTGGATGCTGATGTTGATTTAGCTTTAGGCAAAGTTCCCTATAATCAATATCTTGATATGATTAAATTTTATTCTGAGTGTGTTAAAGAATTTCCAAATATTATAAAAGACAAAGGTTTGGTAATTGTAGGTCATTCTTTAGGCGGAGCTTTGGCACAACTACTTACTCTTTCATTAGCGAGTGTTAATTCTAGTGCTAATGTTAAAGAAATCTACACTTTCAATTCGCCTGGTGCAAAAGAACTAAAAGCTTTAAATTTAAATCAAATTTACAGAATAGATGGAAAAATTATCAATTCTGATAATAAAGAGCAAGCATTGTTTTATCAAATAAGATCTTATAAATATCAAAAAAGTATAGAAATAAACTTAATAGGATATGATTCTAATTTATTTCAAAATATAAAATCATACTTTCACAATAAAACAAACTTAAAAGAACATTATATCTTTATAAAAACAAATATAATTTATAGTAAATCAACGAATTATTTTTATGATATTTTTGAAGTTGATGAAGTATTTATAAATTGTGTTAATCAGCTCCTTGCTAATCTTAATATCAAAAATATTTTAGCTACAAGTGATAATACTTATCATATTGAAACAGATACTGATTCCGATGCTTCTAATACAAAAGGGGTGATACAAGATTTAGGAGTAGATATAGACGGGAAGCATTATATTGTTAATTTAGGGGATCGATTTTGGGATTCTCATTTTTTAGAGCCTACTATCATAGAATTAAATTATATTTTAAATCTTATGAAAAATAAAGAAATTGATAACCTTTTAGAGTATAATATAAATAAGGATGAAGAGCTATGGACTTTTATCAAATACCATAATAATGTTTTGGCTACCGCAAGAACTCGTTATGATGATCGTATTTTGTCATATTTTAGCATTCCTAAACTATCTAATGATTTTTCAAATTCTTTGGAATATTTGCAAATTCATTATTTACCAAAAGAACCCAAAAAACCTTTATTTGCAGCAAATATTCAAGGTTTCTCATCTACGCAATTGCAAGCTTTGGAGGAATATAAAATAAAAAAAGCTAAATATGATGAGGAGTTAAAATGGTATGAACTTTATAAAGTAAAATATGAAAGAGAACAACAAATTTTTAATCAGAAATTTAAAGAGTATTTTTCAGAAATAATTTTTTATCAAAATAGACTCTATTCTCATAAAAAAACACAAGAGAAAATTATATTAAATGCAATAATACAACAAATTAATCAAAAAGATATAACATATTTTAATTTGTATTCTGTGATAGAATTTTTAAAAGAAAACAAGGCTTATTATAAATATATAGATTTAAATGAAATCCAAGATTTAATTTTAAATGATTTAGATAATAAATTGGGTTATTTTTATTGCCTTTATGTATGTATAAATTTAATAGTATTAAGAGAAGATAAAAATACTTATTTCACCCAAGCTACCGCTATAAACAATCTAGGCTATAATTCTACTTTCACAAAGATCTTCATCCTAGATAAAGAAAACCTTAATAATACCTATCTTGATGCTAGAAAAAGGCTTTATAAATCTATCAATACTTTAAAAGAAAAAAGAAATGAAAAAATAAAAGATATCCAAGCCTATTTAGATAAAGAAATTTCCTTACAAGATAATCTAAATAACCAAAGCTTTAATACTAAGGAAAATGATGTTAATTTAATTTTAAACGAAGTATTTAACATAGAGCAATTTTATGATAAAAATACCAATACCATAGTATTAAAGACAAATAATATAAAAATCATATTCTTAGATAAAGTAAATTTACAAGATTTGCAAGATAATTCTAACAATACTTCTTTCATCTCTATGTCAAATTTAATCCATATTTATGATAATCATTGTGATATTTTTGCAAAAGATAGAAGTGTTTTGGATATAAAGGACATAGAAGAAAAATATCAAATAGATTTTGAAAGTTTAGATACAAAA
>NZ_JANQCZ010000030.1:0-3645 GCF_024723605.1 Campylobacter sp. LMG 17559 | reverse complement strand
CTACCTATGAATTTGTTAGAATAATCTTGTATTTTATTAATATTATCACTTTCTTCCTCATTTTCTCTATTTTTTCTATCATTATTAACATCTTCATTGCTTATCCCCCTATACATCACTTCTAAATTATGTTGTCCTATGGCTTCTAAATTTTCCATTAATCTTCTTGCTTTTTGTCTATCTTCTATAAACTTACCCTTTTCATCTTGAGTAGTGCTATAAATACCATTTGCATATTCATATAAAATTTGTATAGCATCATTATAAGCTAAGATAGGGTGTTGTTTTATCACTGGGTGTTGTGTTTTATACTCTTCTTTTCTTTGAAAATGCTCTAGCTTATATATATTACATTTTCTAAGTTCTATATTGTTTTTTTCAAAAAATTCCATATCGTTTAAGATGTATTTGCCCTCATTGATTTTATCTTCCTTAGAAGCACTTCTTTTCTCATCTAAAATAATATAAGATAAAAGTCTTTTTAAGGCAAATTCCCTAGCTTTGCTTGAAGTCGTAGCACAAGCAATACTAGGATAATAATTAAGCCCACCTGTGCATAATAAAGAACCAAAAATAAACTCAGATAAATCAAAACTCATAAATCTAGAATTTATCAATAAAGGATAGGTTAAGTATTCTTCTTTTTTTACGGCTAAAGGAAAATCATAATTGTAAGTAAATTTTTCATACATTAGTTTTTCATATAAAATTTTTAACCTTTCATAATTTGTAGGCAAAAGTGTATCGATAAAAGATCCTGCTAAATTTTTTAACACATCTACACTTAAATTTTTACTTACTTTAATAGAAAAATCGATAGCTAATTGTTTTTTTACTTTTGATATCAAATGAATTTGCTTAGCTTTATCCAATCTTGAAAAACTCTTTGACTTTTTCAACTCGCTTGCATATTCTAATTGATTAAAATAATAATAATTTGTTCCTATTTGATATAAAAAAAGCTTATTGAGTGGCTTTTTACTTTTTGGATTAATTTTTATAAAATGTCCTTTAGGATTAAGTGCATAAAATATCCCTAGTTCTTTAAAAAAATGTGCTTTAAAACTAGAAAATAATTTATTACCATAATGCTTTTTATCAAAGCTTGAATTTATAAAAAATAAAATCATTTTTTTAAAAAAATCAGGCTGACTCATAAAAAATTCTGCAAAAGGAAAAAGTTGCTTAATGATATTAAAAAAAGTGATATCTATGGATAATTTTGCAAGTTCATTATCAAGCATAATTTCTTGAATGCTTTTATCTAAATCTTTTTTCAGAAGAAGAGTTTTATCTGTTTGTGTATTTTCTTTAAATTCAATTTCCTCATCAAAGCTTTCATTTAAGGTTTTTAAAAAATTCACATAAGTTTGATCTTCTTCTTCAAAATCATTTTCAAACATAGCTTTGGCTAATTCATCTAAATAGATAACTTCATCTTCTTTTTTGTTTTTATTTAATTCTTTAGATAAAAAGATGTAAATTTTTTTATCATTATCATAAAAATAAATATCATCAGGGATAAATAAGATATACTCATTAAAATAATTTGGTATTTTAATCTTTTGGTAATTAAGTGAAATTTCTTTATCACCATAATCTAAATTTGGAATTACAATATTTTTAACACCAAGAGAATATTCTTGTGTAGAAGTTAAGTCTTTTTGTAAAACATACAAAGTCAAAGTCAATAAAACAACCGTTAAAGGTGAGTATTTCTTAAAATCTACATTTTCATATGTTTTGGATACTGATGGATCTAACTCAAGAAAAAATTGCATTTGATCATAATAAGAATTGATATTATCTAAATAATTATTAAAAAGCCCAATATATTCTTTTACTTTTACTTTTTCTTTTTCGCTAATTTCTTCCAGTTCTTTGGGTAATTTAAAAAAGCTATCAATATAAGCAAAATCTTGTTCAACTGATTGTTTTACACTCTCTAATAAATCAAACAATAACCGAGAATATGGTTGATTATAAAAATTAAAATACCTTTTATATTTTTGATAAATCTGTCCATCAAGTTTCACAAAAGGACAAAGCTGCAATACAAAATCATCTTCCTTTTTAACATCTCTTTCTATAAAATAAGAACCATAATCTCTTTTACTAGGAAATTGCTCTTTTAATCCAAGTTTTTCATTTTTTGTAAGAGCTTTAGGACGATTTTTTATTATTGCTCCTAATTTTTTTTGATACAAATCTTCACAAAGTGCTGCATTGTTAAGCTGTGGTGGATTGGTAATAAACAAATAATTTTTACCCATTTTGGTTGTATTGATTTGATCAGTATTTTTTTTATCTAGTATCATTTCTACTAGTATGGAAGAATTTAAATCAGGATATTCTGCATAAAAGAAATGATTAAGTTCAGAGATATTTGAATTGATTGCTTTTTTTAATGTTGTATCAAAATTTTTTAAACTAGAATTAATCAAAAGCGTATTATCTAACTTTTCATTTTCAATTTTTGGATTATTTTCTAAAAAATGATCAAAAATACCTTGAAATTCTTC
Organism: Campylobacter sp. LMG 17559; assembly: GCF_024723605.1. NCBI lineage: Bacteria > Pseudomonadati > Campylobacterota > Epsilonproteobacteria > Campylobacterales > Campylobacteraceae > Campylobacter > Campylobacter sp. LMG 17559. The sequence goes on along the minus strand of NZ_JANQCZ010000030.1, from coordinate 1,123 downwards.
ATCTAAAATAACTTTATAAAAACTATTTTTATAAAGACTAATAGAAGGTGTATTAGAATAAGATGAAAAATCTAATAATACTTTATCATCTATAATCAATACATCAGATAAAATTTCTTCATTGCACAAAGCGATAATAGGATAAAGCTTACTAGTAATAAGCTCTAAAAGTGGATAAGCAAAATCATAATAATATTTTTGTTCCTTATACTCTTGATAGTCAGAAGAAGAATTATAAACTTCAAATAATGTATTTACAACAAAAACATAAGGATTTTTTTTAACTAAAGAGATAGGTTTTTTAAGATTGGTTACAGAATCTAATATATTGATAAAAAATTTTGCTATAGCTCTAATAATTTGCTTATATTCATCATCATTAGATTGAGTGATATTTTTTAAAAATGTATTAAAAAGTGTATCTAGGGTAAGTTGTATCTTTGGTTTAATCTCTTGCTCAAAATAATCAGATTCTTTGATATTTTTTAATAATGTATTTAATTCTTTTTGAACTCCTTTTAAAAAATTTTCAATATTTTCTTCATTACTCTCATCAATAATTTTATTGAGCGTTTTATTTTTGTTTTGATTGATTACATCATTTAAAAAATTTAAATTATTAAAGATAATTTTTTTAATACTAGATAAATTTTTATCAGAACTAAATTTTTGTTCTTTTGTGATTTCATCTTTATTAGCTTGATTTAAATGTATGATTTTAAAAGTTTTTTTCTTGTTAATTTTAAATTTATATTCAATAGTATGTAGTGTCTTATACAAAGAATTCTTAGCTTCTTTATATCCATCAAAATCACCACATATAAAAATAATTTTATTAGCATTTTCGGTAAGATTTTTTAACTCAATTTCCAAATTATGATTTGATGTAATTAAGGTGAAATCTTTTATTTTCATATTTTAATCCCATTCACTACTACAAATTTACAAACATAAAGCTCTTGTTTTCTATCTTCATCTTCTAAGATCTCATCTAGTCCATTTGCGATTTGAAATTTTAAATTTTGCATTTTAGCAGGAGCTAAAAAACTAAAATGATATTCGTTTAATTCTTTATTATCTTCTAGGGAATTTTTGATGATTTTATCATACTCATGTAGCTGTG
>NZ_JANQCZ010000029.1:0-4068 GCF_024723605.1 Campylobacter sp. LMG 17559 | reverse complement strand
CTCAAAAAGGATTAATTATGAAAAAATTAGCAAACCACATCATACTTTCAGGCGTAACAGTATCAATGTTATTTTCTCCACTAATGGCTTTACCTAGTGGAGGTAAATTTACTCATGGGACTAGTGGAAAGATAGAAACATCTGGCAATACTATGAATATCACTGGAACGACAGCAAGTGGTAATCATGTTATCCAATGGGGTGGTGGCTTTAATATAGGCGCTGGTGAAAGAGTAAATTTTAAAGGTGATGGGCAAAACTACTTAAACATTGCTCATGGCACAGGTAAATCTACTATAAAAAACATACTAGATGCAGGTGGTAATAATGTCTTTTTAATTAATCCTAATGGGGTAATTATAGAAAAGAGTGGATCTATCATCAATGCTAATCGCTTTGTGGCTTCTACTTCGTCGATGAGTGATGGGGATATGTGGAAATTTGCTAAATCTACACAAGCACAAGCTGCAGCTTTTTCTCCAGTATTTAAACCACACAAAGCAGGTAATGTAGTAAATATGGGTAATATTAATGCTAAAAACGTTACTTTACAAGGTAATAAAGTAATGTTAAGTGCTGATACTAATTGGGACAAAGAACACAATGGCATTAAATTTGGAAAAGTCAATGCTGAAAATATAAACTTAGAGGGTAATGAAGTTTATGTTAATGTTGCTGGTGTAAATGCTAACAAAATACAATCAATAAATGTTGATGCTAAAACAAAAGGTTCTATGTATTTAAACGCTAGTGGATATTATTACAACCCAGATTCTTTTAAAGTGTTTAATAAAATAATCAAAAAAAATGGTAATTTTAAGGTAGATAAATATGTAGGTATAGGTTCTGTGCAAGATTGGTGGTATTTTGCTAAAGGGTGGAATGAAAACAAAGAAGGTTTTAGAGATACAGCTAGTGAGTATAGATTAACCGCTAATATCGATTTTAAAAAGCAAAACTATGCCAACTACTGGTTTGACTTAAATGGTGATGGTAAAAAAGATGCTAATGAATATACTAGTATGATAGTTGGCTATGATAATAAAAATTATTTTAATAAAATTTTTGATGGTCAAGGTTTTACTTTAAGTAATATCAATATAGATACAACAAGCTTAGAAAATAAGCCAGAATATTTAGGAATTTTTGGCGTATTAAGAGCCGCTACTTTAAAAAATCTTAATGTTGATTATAATCAAGGAAATATCATAGGTTCAAACGATGGCATTATTTACGCAGGTGGTATGGCTGGTATGATTATGGATGGAAGTGATGTAAGTAATATCACATTAAAAGGTATTAAAGAAATAAAAGCAGAATCAAAAAATCATATTAGTTATGTGGGTGGTTTTGCTGGCATTATTACAGATTGGGGTGGAGATTTAGATGATTGGGATGGTGTGGATTGCTATGATGATATTTGGTGCTATATGAAAGGAAGCTCATTTAACAACATAGCTCTTAGGGATATAGGTAAGATTTATGGCAAAGGTGATTTAGCCTATGTAGGCGGCTTTACCGGGGGTTTATGGTCTGGAGTTTATAATTATAGCAATATAGGACATAAATTTGATAATATTGTTTTGCATAATATTGATAGCATTATGGCAGAAACAGATACTGAAAGAGCAAGAGTTGGTGGTTTTGTAGGACTTATTTTTAATTCAACTCAAGGAGATTTTAGCGGAGATAGAATTAATGAGTTTAATCACATAGTATTAAATGATATTGATTTGATACAAGCTAAAAATAATGGAACTTATGATAACACAGATCTTCCTATTTGGATTAAAGATGATGCCAATGCAGGGGGATTTGTAGGATATTCAGGTGGTCAAAATTATTACTCTAATATAGTTTTAAATAATATTAAAAACATTCATAGTCAAAGCATTGAAAAAGCAGAAACAAGCTATGCTGGTGGTTTTATGGCTTATTCTGCAAGTACAGGGCAAATTTTTTCCAATATAGTTTTAAACAATATAGGTTCTGTTATAGCAGATGGAACAGGTTATATGGATGGCAAAACAAGAGCTGGTGGATTTGTTGCTGTTGATGACGAAGATAAGGATTTTTTTAAAAATATTTATATATTCTTTAGTCCTGATACAAAAATAGAAGCAAATGCCAAGGAAGGAAAAAAATATGCTGGACTTTTCCATGCTGTTTCTAGTACAGACTCTAAACATGAAAATATTTTTATATATCATCCAGAAAACATAAAAGAACAAGGAAGTATTGCCCCGATTGTAGAACTTAAAAAAATATCATACAAAAACGGGGAACACCAAGCCAAATACACCGAATTTAGAAATCAAATTAATAAAGATCTAAAAGATTATGGCTTGCATGAAGATAAAGATGGTTACTTTAGTTTCAATACTGATTTTAAAGTAAAACCAAGTGAAGATATCTTTAGACCTGATGTAGAAAAGATTAAAGATGAAACAGCTACTTTAGATCAAGGCGATTTAATTAGCAAAGATATATGGGATTATATTATAAAAGATATTGATAAGGTTCATTATAATATAGATATTAGATTATTAGCTAAATTACTAAGTGAATATAGTGATATATCAAATAAAACAGAAGATGAGCAGGTTAAGTTTGTAACCACATACTTAGGTGTAAAAGAAAATGATGCTAGAGCTTTATTGCAAAGTTTGAGCTTTTTAAATGCATACAAAGATCATGATATAAGCAAAGCTAAATTTACTAATGAAACAGTAAAAGCTAGTTTTGTAAAATCTTTTGAAAATGCTGATACTAAATTTAAAGATTTTAACAAAAATAAAAACAAACTGTATAACAATCTAAATGATCTTAATAAAAATATAGTATCAAAAGGTTTTGATATTGAATACTTACTTGATGAAAATCAAGAAAAATTAGCCAAATTTATAAAAGCTTATAATGATTATATAGTTTTAATAGAAAAAGGCTTGAAAAATGAAAATGATCCTGCATTTATAAATATTAAAAATACTATCATAAAGCTTAACAATGAAGCTAAAAATCTTTATGCACAATTGCTTGACTATAAAGATCAACTTCAATATTTTAAAGATAATAACGAATTTAAAAAAGTTATCATAGCTGGAGATTTTAAAACTATTCCTTTATTAATAACTCCTGATGTTAACAAACCTATCAATGGAGGTGGTGAAGATGGTGACTATGAAAAAATCTCTCGTCAAATAGCTGATTCTCAAAAACAAACACCTACCTTTGAATATGAAGAAGAAGAAACTGAGGAAGTTGAAGAATCTGCATTTAAACAAAAAGGCAAAACTTGTATAGTAAGTGATAATTATAAAACCATGAATCCTTGTGTAGTTGGGGGATTGTAAAAAACTTTGCTAGGATAGCTATATCCTAGCAATAATAACGAGTATATTAATGAATACTCGTATTAAATAATATTTTGATTAATCAATAATAAATATTAAAAAATAAAAACTCTTGATTTTAAAAATATATGAATAAAAGGAACAAACAACCATGAAAAAACTTTTACTTAGTACTATAGCAATTAGCTCTTTAGTCTATGCTAATAATGGAAGTATTACCATAGCTAAAAATGATATAGAAAAGGTTATAGAATTATCCCCTGATAGAAACCTCCCTCAAAACAAAGCTATCAAAGAAAATCTAAAAACCAAAGATGATTATGAAAAAGCTCAAGAAGCTAAAAAAGACTTTGAAGAAAAAAAGAAAGAATTAAAAGAAAAACTCAATCAAGAAGAGGAAGCTAATGAGGAAACTAACAATCAAACTAATAATGACACTACCAACCTAAATAACCAAACTAGTACTAATACTAACAATACAAACAATGATAAAACTAATACTAGTGTAAAAGATGAAACTAACAATTCTAACTCAACTAATAATAATACAAACAATCAAACCAATAATAATTCTAACACTAACTCTATTAACTCAAGTAATCAAACTAATACAAATACCACTAAAAAAGTAATAACCAAATACAAATTCATCATCACTAATGAAAACACTAGCTTTGAAAAGCTAGGTATTAAAGAAGAAGATTTACAAATACTC
>NZ_JANQCZ010000028.1:0-4085 GCF_024723605.1 Campylobacter sp. LMG 17559 | reverse complement strand
AAGTAATTGTAAATCTTCTTCTTTAATGCCTAGTTTTTCAAAGCTAGTGTTTTCATTAGTGATAACAAATTTATATTTGGTTATTATTTTTTTAGTGGTGTTAGTTTGATCACTTGAGTTAGTAGAGTTAGCGTTAGAGCTATTATTGGTTTGGTTGTTTGTATTGTTATTAGTTGGGTTAGAATTGTTAGTTTCATCTTTTACACTAGTATTAGTTTTATCATTGTTTGTGTTATTAGTTTGATTGTTAGTTTCCTCATTAGCTTCCTCTTCTTGATTTAGTTTTTCTTTTAAAGCTTTCTTTTTTTCTTCAAAGTCTTTTTTAGCTTCTTGAGCTTTTATATAATCATCTTTGGTTTTTAGATTTTCTTTGATAGCTTTGTTTTGAGGGAGGTTTCTATCAGGGGAGAGTTCTATAACCTTTTCTATATCATTTTTAGCTATGCTAATACTTCCATTATTAGCATAGACTAAAGAACTAATTGCTATAGTACTAAGTAAGAGTTTTTTCATGGTTGTCCAATATATCTCATCAAATTAATTTATACAAGTATTCATAACTTTTGAATTAAAGCTCGAAACACAAGTTTTTTTATAACCATCAGTTTCTGCTTCACCTATAACATCTATTTTGGAATCTTTTTTTATAAATTCATCCCCTATTAAACCAAATGATTTTACATTATAATGTACAAAATCAATTTCATTGTCTGTATTAGGAATATCCAAAACAGGTTTATAGGGCGACAACTTATAATCTCCTATTACTAAAAAACTTCCTAGTTTGTTTTGATATTCAATTTTATTTTTTATAGGTGATAAATCCAATTGAGATAAAATACTATCTTGTTGTTTTTCTAGTAAAACTATTTTCGAAAGTAGACTATTAAGTACACTAATATCAATTTGATTATTATTCTTCACATACTCGTTATAATCATTTTCAGCACTTTTTAACTGATTTTGAATTTCACCCAATTCTTTTATAAGTTGTTCAGAATTTACAACAAAATCCTTTAATTCGTTATTTAAAATTTCAGAAATACTTTTTCCTTTTTCAATAATTTTATCAATATTAATTTTAATATTATTAATATAAAAGGATTGAACTCCATTTTTAAATTTATCACTGCCAGCATTATTTAATCCGTTTGTTTGATAGGCTACTATAAAATCAATACTTTCAACTATTTTCAAAGCCTCTTTCTTGCTATTTGATGTATCTTTAATAAAATATTTTGAAATAAAAGCTACCTTTTCATCCAATGTCATTTCACTATAATTCTTTTCTGCCAACATTTCCAAAAGGGTATTAATATATATTTTATAATGTTGATTCGTGATATCAGCTAAAATTTCATCTTTTATAGTATCTTCATACAAATCATCCTTATCAAGAGCAACTTCCTCTTTTATAATAGAATCCACATTTGGCAAATTTATATCCACACTAGAAAATTCTGGTTTTTCCGGAAGCTTAACTATAGGCCTTACTATCATACTATCTTTGTTTAAGAAATCATTATATTTTATATACTTATCGCCATCATTATAAATATATACATTAATAGCATTTTTCCAAAGGTTTATATCAGAATTAACACCACTAAAATCATTTATGTAATGATAAAGATGTATATTGTTAAATTTTAAATTTACTTGTTTATTATCAAAAGCACTGATAAATTTTCCGCTTGTATTCTTACCATCACTTGTAAAAGACTGTATTTGAGAACCATTTTCGAAAAATAAATAAATATTATTAAAATTTAAATTGATCGAATTAAATATAGAACCACTTTCGATATACCCAATAAAACCTCCAGCATTAACAAAATCATTTTTTCCATATGCCTGTATATTTTTTATATTATATAAACTTATATTGGAAAAATCACCAGTGCCTTGTCTTTGAATCCAACCTATAAATCCACCAGAATTAACAATCCCTTTTTTATCTTGTTCAAGCTTTCCAACAATCGCATCTATATTTTTTACAGTAATATTTGAAAACGATAAATTATCACTTCTATAGCCTTCTACCTTTCCAATAAAACCACCTACAACAGCACGAGTATTTTCTAAATTATTATTATTTATAGCTTCAATTTTTTCAGCTTCTAAACTAATATTGTTAAAAATTCCCCCATTAGCAAAACCCGCAAATCCTCCAGCATATGCATTACCAACATCATCAACCTCTCCACTTAACAATCCATTATTGTCATTGTTAATACTTTTAATTTTTTTAACACGGATATTAATATTACTAAATTTATTATTTCCAGAATCAATACTACCAACAAATCCACCAGCATAAGTATGACGCAATGTGCTGAATGTGGATGTTATATTACTTATATCTAAATTTATATTCGAAAGTTGAGCATAATCAATATTACCAGAAAATCCACCCGTGACAAATCCCCCACTAATTTCTTTAATCCCTCTAATATCAATATTCTCAAAAAAACCTTCCCAAATCTCCCCAGCAAAACCACCTGTATATGTTTCCTTAGTTGTTTTATTATTTATTATTTTATTGATTTGAGAAAGATATATATTTTCAAATTTTCCATTATTTACACTACCAGCAAAACCACCAATATGAGATCTATTGTCTACACTGACGCCACTTAATTCATTTATATTGTTGATATTGATTTTATTAAAATTTGCTCCACTTACATATCCTACAAAACCACCTGTATATAAAACATCGTTTGTTTGTGTAGAAATACTAGCGATATTACTTAGCTCTATATTTTTAAAACTACTACCATCACTTGCATATCCTATAAATCCACCTGTAAATATTGAATTAGATTTAATGGAATTATTATTATAATCAATCTTTATATTTTTAAATTCAGAATTATTAGAATTCCCAAATATACCTACATACTCAGGTATATATTCAAGATTAGTTGTATCTATATTAATATTCTTAAGCGCAAATCCTTGTCCATCAAATGTTTTATTTGAAAAACCATTATCTACTATTATTTCCCAATTCTCATTATAAACATGACTTTTATATCCAACTATCATATTGGTACAACCATATCCATCTATACAATAATTTACATAGTTTTGCCAATCTTTTCCTTCTTCACCTTTACCTTGATTTCCATTAAAGTCTATATCATTAGTAAGTCTATACTCACCAGCTGTATCTCTAAAACCTTCTTTATTTTCATTCCACCCTTTAGCAAAGTGCCACCAATCTAAATCAGAGCCTATACCTACATATTCATATACTTTAAAATTGTTGTTTGAATTGTTAAATTTATTAAATACTTTAAAAGAATTAGGATTATAATAATATCCACTAGCATTTAAATACATAGAACCTTTAAAATTATTACCATCACTTCCTTGTATTTTTAAGCTTTGTAATTGATCTCCATTTATATTACCTACATCTACATAAACTTCATTACCTTGTAAGTTTATTTCATTAGCTGATATTATACCTGTTTGATTTTTCATTTTATCATCCCAACTAGTATCAGCACTTAACATTACTTTATTACCTTGTAAAGTAACGTTTTGAGCATTAATAGTACCCATATTTACTACATTTCCTGCTTTTTGTGGTTTAAATATAGGGGAAAAGCTTAAACCTTGTTCAAGTGTTTTCATATCAGCAAATTTCCACATCTCCCCATCACTCATCGACGAAGTAGAAGCCACAAAGCGATTAGCATTGATATTTCCTGTTTTAGTAATGATTACCCCATTAGGATTAATTAAAAATACATTATTACCACCTGCATTTAATACACCTTCTATTGTAGATTTACCAGCTCCATGAGCAATGTTTAGGTAGTTTTTATTGCTTCCTCCAAAGTTTACACTTTCACCTTTACCTATATTAAAGCCACCACCCCATTGTATGACTGAGTTTGTTCCATTACCTACAATGTTCATATTATTACCATTGGAAGTTATACTCCCACTAGTCCCATGAGTAAATTTACCTCCACTAGGTAAAGCCATTAGTGGAGAAAATAACATTGATACCGTTACACCTGAGAGTATGATGTGATTTGCTAGCTTTTTCATAATTAATCCTTTTGGTA
>NZ_JANQCZ010000027.1:0-4410 GCF_024723605.1 Campylobacter sp. LMG 17559 | reverse complement strand
TACACTTTCACATTCGTTGTTTTTTGTATTATATCAAAAAAAAGAAAAATAAAAGAGTATAAAAATGAGAGAAGTGATTATAAAAATATTTTTATTTTTTATACCTATAAGTTGTGTGAGAAAAAAAATAAGATTTTTTTTAGACAATAAGACCATTGTTTTACAAAAAGTAAACTCTATATTAAATGAAGATTTAGCAAATAAGATGATCTTATTTTCTAATGATTATTTTCTCGAGATTAACAGAACTATTTGTGGTATGAAAAAACATCAAGGTTTTTTTGATTTTGATTTAAATTCAAAAAATCCAAAATCTCCTTTAAATCCTTGGGCTTTTATAAGGGTAAAAAATGAAGCTATAACTCTAAGAGCTTCTTTGGAAAGTATATTGCCTGCTGTGCAAAGAGGTGTTATAGGGTATAATGATTGTACCGATGGAAGCGAGGAGATTATTTTAGAATTTTGCAAGCAATATCCTTCTTTTATACCAGTAAAATACCCTTATGAAGTACAAATTGAAAATCCACAAAGCGAAGAAAATAAACTTTATAGTTATTATAATTATGTTGCAAGTTTTATTCCTCAAGGAGAATGGCTTATAAAAATAGATGTGGATCATTACTATGATGCTAAAAAATTATATAAGAGTTTTTATATACCTAAAAAAGATTATCATGTGGTTAGTTATTCTAGAATAGATTTTGTATTTAACGATGGGAAATTTTATGTTTATCGGGATAAAGATGGAATGGTTTTAAGGGCCCCGGGAGATTGTTTATTGATACAAAATACTAATTTATTTTGGAGAGAAGTGCTGATTGAAGGAGATAGTTTCAATTGGAATATAGTTGATGTTAAATCAAAATTTACAAAATCTTATGAAGTCTTATCTTTTGAAAAGAAAGTTTTCTTTTATACAGAACTTAATAATTATCATTTTCCATTTATTAAAAGTTCTAGAAAAAAATATTACAATCAATTGACTTGGATTGGTTTGGATGAATTTATTAGGGATTATAAAGAAAAATTAAAAGATCAAATAGACTTTGAAATGCTAAAATATAAAGTATTAAAGCAAATATATGAAAAGCTTACATCTTTAGAAAGCGATAAAATTTAAATCGATTTTTCTTAAAAATAAGATTAATTTTAAAATAAATAGAATTTTGTTTACCTAGCGATAGTGTTTTTTCAATTAATAGGTAATAATCAATTAAAAACAGCAAAGACTGGTTAAAACTATAATTGTGTTGCATCTTTTTTAGAAGAGTTGTAACGCTATCTTGCTCTTGCATATTTGTTTTTATATTTTGTAATATCATAGTTCCGGTTATGGATGAATTATTTATTTGATAATTATATAAATTTTTACTCAGATGAAATATGGTATTTGAGATATTTATTAAAGGATAATATAATAAAACATCTTCAGCCATGTTAATTTTGATATTTTTTTCTAGTGGTATTAAGCTAAAAGCCTTAAGATATAACTCTTTTTTTATAACTTTTCCCCACATTGTCCAAAAGAGATTTTTAGTTTTTAATAGCTTCTTTAAAAAGTCTTTTTTTGTATAATATTTTTTTTGAAAATTTAACTTCCTTTCTATTTTACTATTGTTATTTAACACAAATGCATCAAAAAATATTAAATCTACTTTATTGTCTTTATCTAAAATTTTAATACATTCTTCACAAGCATTAAGTTCTAGATAATCATCAGGATCTAAAAATATAATATAAGGTGAAGTTGCTGCTTTAACACCTTCATATCTTGCTCTTAAAAGTTTTAAATTCTCTTCATTATGTATGATTTTTATTCTATTATCTTTGCTAGCATATTCTTTGGCTATATCTATACTTTTATCACTTCCACAATCATCTACTACAATGATTTCTATATCTTTAAAGCTTTGATTTATACAACTTTCTAATGCTCTAGATATATATTTTTCTACATTATAAGTTGGTAGTATGATGGAAATTTGACTCATGTAGGTTTCTTTTTAAATTTTTTAGATAATATTTGTATAAGATTTGTAAATTTATTTGAAATAGATGCGGGTTGATTGTGAAGTTGCATATATAATTTTTCTATTTCGTGTTTTTTTAAAAGTTGTCCATAAACTCCCATTTGATGAAAAGTGTTTTTCTCCATATTATTTAATCTCCACATTTCTGAAAATAAATGTAAGAAAGGTTGATTGGTGTCTATTGAAGTGTTGTTATCTAAAAAATTTTTCGCATTACACCATGAAATCTGGCAAGTTCTTTTATAATCCCAAGCAAAATTTTCTAAACCATATTTTTTTACATGATCTGCTAAAAACCAAGGACCTATAATACCCCATGGGATTTGTTTTCTTTTGTTGATAATTTTTTCTGCTTCTTGTATAAGATTTTTTCCAAAATCAGAATATTGAGGAAATTTTAAAAAAGATGTTGTAATCCTTGATTTTGTATTATCTTCATCTACTTCTTGTGTAAAGATGTATTCTTCGTTTAAATCAATATAGTTTAAACAAATCATATCAAGATCTACCCATACTCCTCCTTTAAGATAAAGTAAATTAAATCTAAAATAATCACTAAAAGCTGCTACACCAGCTCCTCTGTCATCCTTAAAATAATTTCTAAAAGAAACAATCTCATTTGCATCTTTTAATTCAAAATCATCAAATAATTCATCTAATTTTTTAAAAATTTCATCGTTAATATTATAAGTATAAAGAATAAATTTATATCCACTATCTATAAAAGATTTTATAGATAAAAGCTCCATTAAGCCTATACTTTTATATCCTTTTGGTGTATACCAAAAACTACTAATTTCCTGTTTTGTCATAAGTTTTTCCAATTTGTAATTTGATTTCTAATAAATAATAGTCTATTTTCATCAATACCCCCCCCCATAGCTTTTATTATAGTTAATTCTACATTTTCTAGCATGTATTGTTTTAGCTGTTCTATATCTATGGACTCAGGATTAAAATCTATTTTATCATTTTTTAAGTCTTCTATAGTGTAGATTTTTATAATTCCTTCTAGTGCTGAAAATCTACTCAGTTGTTCATTTGGATCATCACTAATTAATATTACAGGAATACCCATAGCAATGCAAGGCGAAGCGCAATGAAGCGCAGTTGTGATGATTAATTTAGCTTCGTTTTTGTATTTATCTAAAAATTCTTTAGCATTATCATAATATAATTTCCAATTATGCTTAAAGTCATCATAATTTCCAATTATATTTTTTTGATTAACCATAATTCCTTCTTGTTGAACTTTCTTTGGAAGTAGTTTTTTTATTTCTAAATCAACATTTACCAAAAAAACTTTATTTTGATTTGAGTTTTCTTCTCTTTTGGGTAAAGTGAGAGTTAGACATCTAGAGAAGTAAGCATTAAAACCATTGGATTTTAAAAAATTAAGTGTGTATAGATCTCGACACCCTATTTCGTGATTTTTTAGCAAAAAAGGGTAGCAAGATATAAAATTTTGAATATATTTATTAAAATGAGTACCAATGTAAATAGGTGTTATATTTCTATTTGGAATAAAAGCAATTGTATGCGAAAACCATCCTTGCATGATTGCAATGGAATTATTTGGGTAGTTATTTAAATCATCTCTGTTCCAATAAGTAAAATTGTAACTTTTGTGTTGCTTTAAAATTTCATGAGTTGCTATAGTTTGTATATAATCACCAAGATTTGCACTTCTTATTTCTTTAGTATAATAGTATTTGAATAAAACACATGATGAGCTCAATTCATGTTTTTTATCTTTTAAACTGTCATTTAAAATTTTATATTTTTCCATGTTTTTTTTGTATTTTACAAAAATATACGATAACAGAAAATAAAAATTATATTTTACGAAAATATGTATTCTATCAAGCATGATCTTTCAATCCTCTTTTTCAATCCTAAAATTTCTTTTTCTAAGATTTCTAATATTTTTTCATTAAAATGCTTATAAGGAAAAATATTAGCTAATTTTTTAATGTATTTTAAACTTTGCTTTTTATGCTCGTAATTTTGCCATAAAATTTCTTTATTTTTGTTTTCATATCTACCATTTTCATTAAACTCGTAATGATATATACATTCTTTTGACACAAAGAAACTTTCGCTTAGCATAAAATTTATATAGTTAAAAAGCACATCCTCCCCATAACAAAGTCTTTCTTTGAAATCAACATATTCAAAGCTTTTTAAAATCAAATCATTCTTATATACTTTTGCCCAAACACTCCAGCAAAAATGCTTTTGATTGAGTAAGAAATTTAAAAAATCATCTTTATTAAAAAACTCATTTTGTTTAAATCTATAAAATTTCTTAAATTTCACTCTATGTACATACGCATCAAACACTACCATATCTACATTTTTAATTTTTTCAAACCCAAGC
>NZ_JANQCZ010000026.1:0-5413 GCF_024723605.1 Campylobacter sp. LMG 17559 | reverse complement strand
AAGAGCTTTTTGAATATCATCAAGATTATCGAGAAAAAGAAAATATTATACATTATAGAGTTTTTTTAACCCCTGCTAAAATGCAAAAGATTGAATTTGAAATTGCTAAAGGTTTAGATGAGTGGCTTGATGATGAAAATGTATGTTCTTTTAATATTTTAACCAAGGATTATTTTAAGGCAAATGATAAAGATATGTTTACAAGTGATAATATAAAAGATGATATAAATACCACACAAACTCACATCAATGAAGACTATAACAATACCCAAGAACTCATCCCTGATAATGTGATAAGAATACAAACACAAGATGGTAGCGGGGAGTTTATTGAGATAATATTTCCTAGTCAATTAGAACTCAATGATAAACCTTTGGAAGATGTGAGTTATACATTTGCTCCAGCTTTAAGAGGGATAAAGCAATTTTTTAAAGATACTGAGTATTTAAAATATAGAACATTGACTAAAGATGAAGTGTTGCAGATAGTAGATAAACTGCCAAAAAATGTTCGAGATAAACGCAGGAGAATAGTTAAAAATAAAGAGGAATTAGACAAATTATGGAAAAAGTTAACTAAAAATTCTGAAGAGTTGGAAAATAAAGTAGATAAAAAATACGGACAACCGATTTATATGAGAAAACTAGATGATCAAACTATTATACAATATAAGAAAACTTCTAAAAGCGGGGGTGAGACCATAGAGATAAATTCCAATAAACCAAGAGGAAATCTTAAAACAATACATATAGAAAATGGGATAAAAAATGAAATATAGGTATATAAAATGGGATGAAAACGAAAAGTGTGCTATTTTTTTTCCTGATATAGATTTTGATATATGGAAAAAAACCCAGCTTTTAGAGAATGATTATGCTAATCCAACTTTAATTATATCATCTCATTTAAAAGATAAGGTCGGTATTTTAGAACTATTTGAATATTATATTTTGCTTATTTGTGGAAAAAGCATGGGTGTCTCAAGGTGGGAATGTAATAATTTAATTTTATTAGATACTTACAGCATTGATAATATTAGCAGCCCATTTTCTTTAAATACACCCAAACCTACCTATATAAGTGAATATATTAGTGTTTTGGGGCAGCTTTTTCTAGCAGGATATATAGATTTTGGATCTTATTGTGATGAAGATAGAAATAAAATAGATTATCCCTCAAACTTATCTTATTATAAAGAAGATAAATATCAAGCTTGGGTACATTTTAGAGATAATTTTTTTTATAAAGAAAGATTTATTAGAGAGTTGGATGATCTCGAGACATTAGATGAGAATGGATGTAGTTTTATTTTAGGTGATGTTTCTTGGGATACACCACAATATTGGTCACAATATAATATCTGGGTAGCAATAACCCCCAAAGGCACAAAATACTTCCAAGAAATCTTAGCTCCTAAATTTTACAACAAATACAAAGATTTAGAAGTAGAAATTGATGATAAAGGTAATATTATAAGGTGGATTGGAGAGATTAATAGATGATTTTGCTTAAATTTTTATTTAAATAAAAAACCTTAAGTCAATATTTACTTAAAGGCAGATAATGAAAAATAAAGAATTTACTTGTCAATATATTTATAACCAAAACAATCTTAAAAACTTGATAGATAAATATTGCAAACAAGCTAAAAATATAGTTTTATATTGTAATAATTTTTCAAGAAAAAATATACTGAATTTAGCACTAACAGATTATGATATTGCTAAAGATTGTTATTATAGTTTAGATAAATACTTATATGATACTCTTAAAATATCTGCTTATAAGGGAAAAAAAGTTCAAATTTATGATTATTCTTATGAAAAATTTACTGATTCTAATAAGTTTAGCAATAATCCCTCAAACTTTACTATCACTCCTTTATCTTGCGATATGACAAGCATTTTAGATGATTTTGTAAAAGCCTTGGGAAAATCTGAAAATCAAACTATTTCAGAAACTATGACGCAAAAACTAGAAAAAGAGAACAAAAATATTGATTCTTTAATCATTTGCATTAATGAGAAATTAAAAATCCCTATACTTCAAAAACTAAAATCATTCGATGAATATCAAAAATTAAACGAGTATAAACTAAATGAACAAATAGAGTTTGTCTTTAATGAATTAATACAAAATATTAAAGATATTTATGCAGAAGGTTATGATCTTGTATATAAGAAAATCATTAATGCTTTTCTTGGTATTGTCAATATCTTTAGATTGAAAAGCTTTTTAACAAAAACACAGCCATTGTTAGTTATTGGTGATAGTGCTTTTGAGTTGATAAAAGCTTATAAAGAAATTTCAAAGTGGAGTGAAGATAAATACTCTTATGCTATTTATAATGCTATTGTGCAACTACTCATAAGTGATATTGGTTATATTTTTACTCTTTTTGAAAACAAAATTGATCATTACACTTTGATCATAGATAATAAAGTTCTTTTTGATTTTTCAGGTTTTGGAGCAATAAGGAATCAATCACCGGCATATCATAAGCAAGATCTTGCAATTCATCTTCAATCAAACGAAGAAATTTTTAAAGATTTTCACAATAAAAAATTCTTAAAGCTCATCACCCAAAATCCCAAAGAAGAATTAATATTACATAGTAGATATTCTATTAAAGAGGCACTTAAAAAACAAATGTCCCTAGATCAAAACAGACTAAGCTATATAGAAAGTCCGTATTTTAACTCTATTACACTAGCTCAAATCATAAAAGATTTAAAGGGTGAAAAAAACGAATCTTATTATGCAAAAAATTTTCTCATTATTACAAATGCTCCACAAAAATACAATGCAGGACTTCATCAAAAGCTCACAGAAGAAATTTTTGAAAATACCATCATTTATCCAGATACCATAGAAGATGAAACACAAAACGATATTTTAATCAAAGCTCCAAAAGACTACGATGCAATGATAGATTATAGTAAATATAAAATCGATATTATTGATAATGAAAAAGATGCCTTTGTGCTTTCTTTAAGTCCTTTTATTCGCTTAAATTATCAAACTTATCAAGGCTTTGAAGATACAGTAAAAGAAAAAGAAGAGTTAATTAAAGATATTGCAGATAACAATCTAGAAAATATATTTCAATATATGAATTTTATAAAAAATCCTAGTAATATCAATAAAATATATAATTATCATTATTTGCAATCTATTTTTTATCAAGCAAATAATAAAAAAACTTTCTTAGAAAAACAAAAGCAATACTTTAAAGAAGGTATAGAATGTATAAGAAATTATATAGATAGCATCACCCATATTGCACAGCCTAAAATAGGTACTTACACAGGTGTGGTATACAAAGGAGAGAGTTTTGTAAAGAAAAATGTATTTACTATCACAGATGTGATTTTACTTGCTTTAACTTATTATATGATAAAACATTTTTATTCTTTTATTCAAACTGATTTCCAAGCTTGGTGGAAATTGTTTTCAAATTGTGAAAGTATACAAATAGAAGAGGAAGAAAGTATTGATATACTTCCTACAAATGTCTTTTTAAATATAAATGAAGAAAAAATTCCCCTATGTTTTTCAAAACAACAAAAGGCTAAACTCGCAAAAAATGAAATTTTTTGTATAGAAGAATTTGTGGATTCTTTAGAGCAATTAAAAGATCGTGAAATTAGTGATGAGGAAGATAGACAGTTTTTATCTTCCTTAATAGAGCCTCAAAGTGAAAATCATCAAACCCAAGATGAAGCAGTGGAGTATAATCTAAAACAAATAAACGCATTGATTGAAAAAGAGAAAATATCAAACAAGAAAATCGATGATGAACTTGATGAATTGATAAAAGATATAGAAAAAAATAATATAAATAAAATTCCTTATAATCCGCAAAAAACTATAGTGACTATGATGGATGTTTTTATAGATAAATTCTTTCCTTTTGCAGATTTTTTAAGAGCAGATGAATTTAAATTTGCTAAATTGCTTAGTAAAACCATTCTTAATTTTTTAACCCTTAAAGCACAAAAAGCCTTTTATGAAAGTATAGGTATAAGTTATTTATTGTTTTTGATGATGGATTCAAGTATTCAAATGAAAAAGGTTAAAATACAAAATCAAGAACAATTTAACAAAAGACTTAAAAGATTAAATAAAATAGCTTTATTAGAACTTTGCTATATGCAAAAAAATAAAAACAAATACGAAGCTATTATGCTAGTAGATGATCCAAGCTTTAAAGAGTTAAAAAATCATGATGGTTTTAAGGATATAACAAATATCAGCAAAAAACAAATTTTTCAATATAAATTTAATTTTACTTTAAAAAATATTCGTAGTATTGCCAAAGAATCTTTCATATCTTTACCTCAAGCTATCATTACAGATTTGATCAATCAATTATGGATTAGCGCATATGAACAAAGTAAAAAAGAACACGAAAGATTGCAATTTTTAAATTTTACTCATAAATATAATCCCCCTTATGTTTTAATGAAAAAACCTACAAATACACAAGAAGGATTTATCTCTTATCCTATGTTTATTAATAATACTTTTATTTCTTTTAATTTTACTTCTATGTTTACAGGGGGAAAGCTACAAACAGGAGGTTTGGGAGAGAAAGAAGCTTTATTTGTTTATCATAAAGATGTAGGTGGTACAAAAAGGGTAAGAAATTATCTTTTAAACAAACTTTTTGCGTATTTATGTTTAGATGAATTAAGATCAAAAACTGGTGATTTAAAAACCATAGAAGATATAGACTTTTTTAATACCTATTCTTATTTACATGATTTAGCTATAAAACCAAGGCTTTTAAAACTAAAACATGAAGAAGATTTTTTAATCCCTGATTGTCTTAGTAAAACTCAAAAAGAAAACATACAAAAATATAACCAAAAACTACAAGCTATTAACAACGATGAAGCAAAAAGGGCTTTGTATGAAGAGTATAAAAGAAGCTGTGATAATGGTTTGAGCGAAAATTCTTTAAATCCTATAGATGCTTATCATCAATGTATGGATTATTTAGAAGATATGGATAATGATGTATTTAACACTAAAGCAACAAACAACACCCCTGATCCTTTAAAACATAGAAATTTCTTAAGGGCTTTAGATACCATAGGACAAAATAATATTAAGGCTTTATATGTGGGGGTGGCGGAGAATGAAGAAAAATCTAATGATAAAAACATAGAAGAAGATGAGGATGGTGTAAAAAATACAGAGAGTAAAGAAGAAAAAAAGCAACCACCAAAAATGATAGGTAGACTAGCCACTACTATCATTATGAAAAATGGTTTATGTATAGGTTAATTAAAGAAAGGAAAAACAATGAGTGATAATAATAAAGATGTTTATATAATATATGCTCCTAATGGAAGAGGGGTAGAGGTGGATAAAAAGACAAATAAAATATATTTTTCAGAAAATATT
>NZ_JANQCZ010000025.1:0-6363 GCF_024723605.1 Campylobacter sp. LMG 17559 | reverse complement strand
AACCACCAAATAACAATTCAATAACCAACAACACAAATCTAAGCCATAAAAACAACTAAACAACTAAACAAACCTAATTTTTCAGATCAATAAAAAAGCAAAAACATAAGCAATAAAAACTAAAAAAACCAAATTTATCAAACTCGCTATAAACATTTTAAAGATAAAACAACTAAATCCCCAAACAATATAAATCCAAAAGCCAAATCACTAAAAACACAAACAACTAAAAACAAAAATAAAAAACCATAGCAAAAAAATAAAACAATAAAGAATAAAAATAAATTAAAAAATAAAAAGGAATACAATTAAATAAAAACCACAAAAATAAAATAATAAACCTAAAAACCGTAGAATAGATTAAAAAATCATAAAAATTTAAAAAAATAAAAACAAACTATTGCTAAAAAATTAGTAGCCACTCAAACTAAAACATCTAAAAAATAAAACAATCCAACTAAATAACTAAATTTTATAAATTAAAAAAACAAACCAATTTAAAAACTAACAATAAAAACAAACATAAGATTATATATAAAGTAAGAATAATAAGAGAATTAACAAGTCCGCAATGAGCTACTTTCCCCCTGCCAGTAAGGCGTAGTATCATCACCCACGATGTGCTTAGCTTCTTGGTTCGGGATGGAGCAAGGCGTCTCCACATCTGTATAATCACGGACATTGTTATTTAAATATTCTATTTAATATAGCATAATAAAAACAATCAATAAGATTTAAATATAAAAATCATTTTTATTTTTATTTTTAGCTTTCATCTTATTCTTATATTTAGATGTTTTATTAAACTAAATCACTTTACTGTTTTAGAATACTTAAAAAACAATGTTAAGAGCAAGTTCTAATATAAACTTTACTTGTAAGATTTTATAAACTTAAGAACATAATCTTTATATAAATATTTCATATAAAAACATTCAAAGCTTTATTAAAAACCTTAACAAGG
Source organism: Campylobacter sp. LMG 17559 (assembly GCF_024723605.1). Lineage (NCBI taxonomy): Bacteria > Pseudomonadati > Campylobacterota > Epsilonproteobacteria > Campylobacterales > Campylobacteraceae > Campylobacter > Campylobacter sp. LMG 17559. The sequence goes on along the minus strand of NZ_JANQCZ010000025.1, from coordinate 5,399 downwards.
AAGTGATGCTTAAATAAGATAAGCCAAACGCTCTATTAGTACTGGTCAGCTAAAGGACTTTCATCCATTACACACCCAGCCTATCAAACTAGTAGTCTTCTAGAGAGCTTAGAGAAGATTCATCTTAGAGTTGGCTTCACGCTTAGATGCTTTCAGCGTTTATCCGTTCCAAACTTAGCTACGCTGCGATGCTCTTGGCAGAACAACAGCTACACCAGTGGTTTGTTCAACCCGGTCCTCTCGTACTAGGGTCAAATCTCTTCAATCTTCTTACGCCCACGGCAGATAGGGACCGAACTGTCTCACGACGTTCTGAACCCAGCTCGCGTACCGCTTTAAATGGCGAACAGCCATACCCTTGGGACCTGCTCCAGCCCCAGGATGCGATGAGCCGACATCGAGGTGCCAAACCTCCCCGTCGATGTGAGCTCTTGGGGGAGATCAGCCTGTTATCCCCGGGGTACCTTTTATCCTTTGAGCGATGGCCCTTCCACACAGAACCACCGGATCACTAAGACCGACTTTCGTCTCTGCTTGACTTGTATGTCTTGCAGTTAAGCTGGCTTATACCTTTATACTCTACGAACGATTTCCAACCGTTCTGAGCCAACCTTTGTAAGCCTCCGTTATTATTTGGGAGGCGACCGCCCCAGTCAAACTACCCACCAGACATTGTCCCACTTGAGGATAACTCAAGCTGGTTAGCTACCCAAATAAGAAAGAGTGGTATCTCAACAACGGCTCATATACAACTGGCGTCATATACTCAAAGCCTCCCACCTATCCTGCACATTCTTATCCAAATAGCAGTGTCAAGCTGTAGTAAAGGTCCACGGGGTCTTTCCGTCTTGCCGCGGGTAGGAGGAATTTTCACCTCCACTACAATTTCACTGGATCCCTCTTTGAGACAGCTCCCATCTCGTTACGCCATTCATGCAGGTCGGTATTTAACCGACAAGGAATTTCGCTACCTTAGGACCGTTATAGTTACGGCCGCCGTTTACTCGGGCTTCGATCAAGAGCTTCGCTAATGCTAACCCCATCAATTAACCTTCGAGCACCGGGCAGGCGTCACACCCTATACATCCTCTTACGAGTTAGCAGAGTGCTGTGTTTTTGGTAAACAGTCGGGAGGGACTCTTTGTTGTAAGTTTCTTCGCTTTCGGAGTAAATCCTAATACGAAGCGAACCACACCTTATACCGAAGATACGGTGCTATTTTGCAGAGTTCCTTAAAGAGAGTTCTTCCACGCGCCTTAGAATACTCATCCCACCCACCTGTGTCGGTTTACGGTACGGGCAACATTAGCTAAACTTAGAAACTTTTCTTGGCTCGACGGCATCAGCAATTCTCCTCGCTGTCCGAAGACTTTGAAGAGCCTTTCAGTTCTCGGAGTATTGTTATACGGATTTGCCTATATAACCTCCTACGACCTTAGACTAGCACTTCCATCCGCTAGCTTGCTTAGCCCTAAGCGTCCTTCCATCGCACACTAATGTTGGTATTGGAATATTAACCAATTTGCCATCGTCTACCCCTTTCGGACTCGACTTAGGACCCGACTAACCCTACGATGACGAGCATCGCGTAGGAAACCTTGGGTTTACGGCGTTAATGATTCTCACATTAATTATCGCTACTCATGCCTGCATGCTCACTTCTATTCGCTCCAGCACTCCTTACCGGTATACCTTCGGCGCAAATAGAACGCTCTCCTACCACTTGATAAAATCAAGTCTACAGCTTCGGTACTTACTTTAGCCCCGTTATATTTTCCGCGCAAAATCACTAGACCAGTGAGCTATTACGCTTTCTTTAAAGGATGGCTGCTTCTAAGCCAACCTCCTGGTTGTTTAAGTAACTTCACATCGTTTTCCACTTAAGTAAGATTTAGGGACCTTAGCTGGTAGTCTGGGTTGTTTCCCTCTTGACGACGGATTTTATCACTCGCCGCCTGACTGCTGTGATTACATATAAGGTATTCGGAGTTTGATAGGGTTTGGTACATTGGTGTATGCCCTAGCCCATTCAGTGCTCTACCCCCTTATACTACGACACAACGCTATACCTAAATATATTTCGGAGAGAACCAGCTATCACGAAGTTTGATTGGCCTTTCACCCCTATCCACAAGTCATCCGGGGGCTTTTCAACGCCTATCGGTTCAGTCCTCCACTAGTTCTTACACTAGCTTCAACTTGCTCATGGATAGATCACTTCGTTTCGGGTCTGCAGCATCTGACTTAAGCGCCCTATTCAGACTCGCTTTCGCTACGGCTTCGCGTGTGCTTAACCTTGCCAGACACCACAACTCGCAGGCTCATTATGCAAAAGGCAGTCCATCACACTGTATTGCTACATAGTGCTCTGAATGATTGTAAGCAAATGGTTTCAGGTTCTATTTCACTCTGATCACCTCAGTTCTTTTCACCTTTCCCTCACGGTACTTGTACACTATCGGTCTGGTAGTAGTATTTAGGGTTGGATCGTGGTCGACCCAGCTTCAGACAGGATTCCTCGTGTCCCGCCCTACTCAGGATACTGCTAGCTAAGGTTTGGTTTTCGTATACGGGACTATCACCCTCTATGGCTACACTTTCCAGAGTGTTCTACTAACCTCACCTATTGCACATTGCAGTCCTACAACCCCCAGTGCAAGCACTGGGTTTGCCCTCTTGCGCTTTCGCTCGCCGCTACTGACGCAATCTCTATTGATTTCTTTTCCTGTAGGTACTAAGATGTTTCAATTCCCTACGTTCGCTCCATTATGGTAGTATATATCTCTATATACTGGGTTGCCCCATTCGGAAATCTACGGATCAAAGCTTCTTGACAGCTCCCCGTAGCTTATCGCAGTCTAGTACGTCCTTCATCGCCTTTACCAGCCAAGGCATCCACCATTCGCTCTTAATAGCTTACCTTTTAAATTCATTCTAAAACGCATCACTTCCTTGTTAAAGTTTTTATGATAAGACTTTACTATCTTAAGACGGAAAGCATTTAAACACTTAATAAAACTAAAAATATTAGTCTCACTAAGCTGTGAGTTTAAAACTTGTCTTTAACTAAAAGCTAAAGAAAAGATAGTTAGGTTTTATCCTTTAACAAGTCCTGTAAAATTGTTTTTATTAAAACTTGCTTGTGACTCTTAACAATGATAATTCAAATAACATTAAATAACTAATCTAATATATAAAATATTCTATTATTTATTTAGCTTAGGTCTTAAAACCTAAAGGAAGTATATATAAAGAGTTTAAATAATTTAAAAACATAGACAATAAAGTATTTTACTTTATTTACTGCTTTATTATTAGCTATATACTTGCTTTAAGTTTTAAAACTTTAACTTAGAATTGATAAACAAATCTTTTTTATGGTGGGCCTAACAAGACTTGAACTTGTGACCTCACCCTTATCAGGGGTGCACTCTAACCAGCTGAGCTATAGGCCCTTAATAAATGGTGGAGAATAGCGGGATCGAACCGCTGACCTCCTGCGTGCAAAGCAGGCGCTCTCCCAGCTGAGCTAATTCCCCAAAATTAGCTTTTCATCAATCTTTGAAATCTAAACAAGGATGATTGAGTCTATATATGAACTGATAGTTGTGAGACTTATCAGTTTGTACTCTAGAAAGGAGGTGATCCAACCGCAGGTTCTCCTACGGTTACCTTGTTACGACTTCACCCCAGTCGCTGATTCCACTGTGGACGGTAACTAGTTTAGTATTCCGGCTTCGAGTGAAATCAACTCCCATGGTGTGACGGGCGGTGAGTACAAGACCCGGGAACGTATTCACCGTAGCATGGCTGATCTACGATTACTAGCGATTCCGGCTTCATGCTCTCGAGTTGCAGAGAACAATCCGAACTGGGACATATTTTATAGATTTGCTCCACCTCGCGGTATTGCGTCTCATTGTATATGCCATTGTAGCACGTGTGTCGCCCTGGGCATAAGGGCCATGATGACTTGACGTCGTCCACACCTTCCTCCTCCTTACGAAGGCAGTCTATTTAGAGTGCTCGGCCGAACCGTTAGCAACTAAATACGTGGGTTGCGCTCGTTGCGGGACTTAACCCAACATCTCACGACACGAGCTGACGACAGCCGTGCAGCACCTGTCTCTAAGTTCTAGCAAGCTAGCACCCTCTTATCTCTAAAAGGTTCTTAGGATATCAAGCCCAGGTAAGGTTCTTCGCGTATCTTCGAATTAAACCACATGCTCCACCGCTTGTGCGGGTCCCCGTCTATTCCTTTGAGTTTTAATCTTGCGACCGTACTCCCCAGGCGGTACACTTAATGCGTTAGCTGCATTACTGAGATGACTAGCACCCCAACAACTAGTGTACATCGTTTAGGGCGTGGACTACCAGGGTATCTAATCCTGTTTGCTCCCCACGCTTTCGCGCCTTAGCGTCAGTTAAGTTCCAGCAGATCGCCTTCGCAATGGGTATTCTTGGTGATATCTACGGATTTTACCCCTACACCACCAATTCCATCTGCCTCTCCCTCACTCTAGATTACCAGTTTCCCAAGCAGTTCAACGGTTAAGCCGTTGGATTTCACAAGAGACTTGATAATCCGCCTACGCGCCCTTTACGCCCAGTGATTCCGAGTAACGCTTGCACCCTCCGTATTACCGCGGCTGCTGGCACGGAGTTAGCCGGTGCTTATTCCTTAGGTACCGTCAGAATTCTTCCCTAAGAAAAGGAGTTTACGCTCCGAAAAGTGTCATCCTCCACGCGGCGTTGCTGCGTCAGGGTTTCCCCCATTGCGCAATATTCCCTACTGCTGCCTCCCGTAGGAGTCTGGACCGTGTCTCAGTTCCAGTGTGACTGATCATCCTCTCAGACCAGTTAAGCGTCATAGCCTTGGTGAGCCATTACCTCACCAACTAGCTGATACTATATAGTCTCATCCTACACCGAAAAAACTTTCCCTACTCAACTTGTGTTAAGCAGGAGTATAGAGTATTAGCAGTCGTTTCCAACTGTTGTCCTCTTGTGTAGGGCAGATTAACTATACCTTACTCACCCGTGCGCCACTAATCCACTTCTAGCAAGCTAAAAGCTTCATCGTTCGACTTGCATGTATTAGGCACGCCGCCAGCGTTCACTCTGAGCCAGGATCAAACTCTCCATAAAAAATAATTGGATAAGTTTAATCTTTTTCTTCAAAGAAAAAGTTGATTGTTAAGATTTAAAAATAAATCTTTCTGGCTCAATCGATCACTTATTTAGATTTCAAAGATTGACTATAAGATTTGATTAACAATATTAATAATTTAAAGAACAAATACTAAAAATTAAGACAAAAAGTCTTAGCTTTTTAAAACCCTTTCGTTTAAAAAGGAAATGAAATTATAGCAATAAAAGCTTAAAGTTTTATTAATATA
>NZ_JANQCZ010000024.1:0-6963 GCF_024723605.1 Campylobacter sp. LMG 17559 | reverse complement strand
TAAGAATTACTTTTATTATTTAATGCGGTTTTATCTAACCATTTTTTAAATATATTAATATCTAATGATTTTGGTGCAAACCATTGTTTTTGTTTGTTATCCCACATTGCACCAAGTTTTTTAGCTTCACGAATATCTTGATATGGAACAAACAAAAACATTCTTTTTTTTGGCAAGATATTCCCCTATTTATTTTAATTTAATGTTAGATTGACTATAATTTTGATGAAATTCAAAGGGCTTCCTAGTAGCCCATTCCAACTTTTAACAATATTCCAAAATTTCTTCATTGAATGTTTTAATTAAATCACTTAAAAATAAATCTATTTTTTGTGGATTTAATCCTATATGAGTGTTTTCTATTTTTGTCGTTAATCTTGGATAATATTTTCCATTGTTTTCTGTTGTTTTTAATATATTTTCCCAATGATAACTTCTATTTCTTAGATTTTGTAATAAACTAAGAACTACATCTACTTTATGTGTGTTTCTAAAGCGTAATTTCTTTCCTTTTTCAAAAAAGAAATTTCTATTATTCTCTCCGTAGTTTCTAAAATTAATACCTTTTAAATCCATTATAGAATTTTGTAATTTATTCTCTTTAATGAGATAGATAATAGTTCCCAAACTCATACAAGAAAGATATTGATGATGGGATAAAATCTTATTTTTTTCTCTATTTTCAATTTCAATCTTAGCTTTTTTAATATTTTCATCATTAGAGTTTTTTATCCAATCATTATCTTGCTCTGATAATTTACTATCAAGTTTATTTCTAAGAATAATTTCCAATGTTGCAATTTTTGGTGTGATCTTTCCTATAAGTTTAAGATTATCATAGTGTTTTACAACATCATTGTCATAAGAAGATAATCTTATTTGTGATAGTAATTCATTAAAATCTACTTTATTGAGCAATTTCATATTTTCCTCTAATTTTTAAATATTTTTAATATCTTAACATGAGATAGATGAAATATTATTATATGTTTGTATCGCCATATCTTTTTATAGGTATTTTTAAATTTGGAAAATTTTTATCCATAGTATAAATTGCTGTGCAATTTTCTTTTTCTGCACAAAAATACTGCAAATAGTCTTCAAAATCACCTTTATTTTGCAAGTAAAAATCACAAGCCATATTAATAACGCTTGATCCAAATGAAACTATATCAAAATATGGATTTGTTATTGTGTTTTTAAAAAAAGACATAAGGGCTGGTAATTTATCTTTATCTATTAAATAAGCGATAGTTGAAATCATATCTTCTGAAAACACTATTTTTATTTCATTAGATATTAAAAAATATATTAATTGTTTAGCTTGTTCATTATTTATTCTTGCTTCGTCAAAAAAATCAATAAAAATATTTGTATCAAGAAATACTTTTTTCATATATTACCCTTTTTTAAGTCATTTTCTAAAAATTCTTTTTTCATTTCTTTGGCTGTTTTACTTGGATGAAAAGCTCCATTAAACATACCTGCAAATTCATTAATAAAAGCCATTGCCTTTTGCTCATTTTTGCTTCCATCGAATAATGTAGGTTCTACATTATCATTTGAAGTTAAGTTAGGAATATTACTATTAACATCAATTATTTTCTCTTGTTTTAATGAAGGATAATTTATTTGCTCATCATCTTTTTTAGAAATAATCACTTGATTTTCTACAACATTCTTATCTGAAGCTATTTGCTTAACTTCTTCAATAACATAATGATCTGGATTTTTTTTAATTTGCTCAAGACCTTCATATTCACTTTCAACTGACACTTCTTGCTTAAATTCTAAATTGTCAAAATCAAAAGTTTTAACGACAGTTTGTCTTAATTTTTTTAGATCTTTAAAAGAACCCTTGCCTATGATTTGAGGATTCATAATATATGAATTTGAACCAATAATATCATATTCTTTTCTCTGCTCTTCTGTTACTTTAAAAATAACTTGTTTATCTTCAAGTTCTTTTATCGCACGATAAACACTTGATTTTCCTAAAATCTTCCTACTTTCAAAATAATGAACGAACTCACTATTATATTGAAAAACATTTTGATAATTTAAATTTTTAATCATCATCAACACAACTCTTAAAGCAGGATTTGAAAGATTATCAGTAAGAAAACTAATGTTTTCTACAAATAATTTAATAAAATCATCTTTGGTTTTTTCTCTTTGTAAAAAAGAACTTATTACTGTGGTAACTTCTCCTGTTACAGCATCAACTTTCTCCTGAACATTACTATATAATTTTTTAGTTTCTTTGTTTTCTAAATTAACTATCTTTGCCATATATTACCTTTTCCCAAAAATTAAAAAACATTATAGCATTATTTTCCCAAAAAATGATAAATTCCCAAATAAAAAAACAAATTGTATCCCATACAATGAATTTTATTGATTATTTTGGGAAAAATTACTTTTTTAGTTTTCCCACTACGAGCAGTTTTTGTCCCACGGGTGGGAAAATTTGTCCCACGGGTGGGAAAATCAAAAACCTTAATGAATAGCTATTTTATAGGCGTTTGAAAGCATTTTTTATAAGTCTTTTTCTTCTTTATCTATTCTTAAATTCAAAAAACCACAAATTTCGCTAACGCTCATTTGCAAATAATGTAAATCAAAAGTAATAATATTACTTTTGAACTTTTATAATAATAAAATCCAAAATAAAAAATTAATAATTTTTCTTAAATTAAGGCTTTCAAGTCTTCCAGCTTTTTTATATTAGTTAAAGTTTCTTTATAGGTATTTCCTTGTGTAATGTAATTTTCAAACACATATAAAATGTCCATCTAGACTCTTTCGATAATAATATTTAGAGATACTTAATTTCTCACTGTTACAAAAAAAGAAGTTTTAATTTAATTATTTATGTTAGAATATATAAAAAATTATATAAGAAGTTTTAAATGAAAGAATTAGAAGGTGAAAATTCTTTAGATATTAATAATGATGAAAATTATAAACAAATTTATCCTCTTGAAAAGATAAGAATAGAAAAAGGGCGTATGAGTCTTTTTGAGATAAAAAGAAGGCAAGAAAGAGGTGATATTCAAATAAGTCCGAAATTTCAAAGAGAAGATGTTTGGAATTATAAACAAAAATCAGAGCTTATAGAATCAGTGCTTATGGGTATTCCTATCCCTGTATTTTATTTTTTTGAATCTAAAGATACTAAAATTCAAGTAGTAGATGGTAGACAAAGAATTACAACATTTATTGATTTTATGAAAGATGAATTTGATTTAAGACAAGTAAAAATTATTACAGATATTACTGGCAAAAAATTTTCTGATTTAAATGCTGTCCAGCAAAGAAAGATTGAAGATTATCAGGTTGATACCTATACAATTCAACCACCAACTCCTGAGCAAGTAAAATTCAATATTTTTGATAGAGTTAATCGAGGTGGGACTAGATTAAATAATCAAGAAATGAGAAATGCTCTTTATCAAGGAAATTCCACTGATCTTATTGATGAATTAAGTAAAGAAGAGTGCTTTAAAAAAGCAACTGCTCATTCTATCAAATCAAATCATATGAAAGATAGATATATAATTTTAAGATTTATTGGATTTTATATTTATTATTCTAAAATAATCAATAATATTGAATATAAAGGAAATATTGATGATTTTTTATCTGAAATTATGTTGTTTTTAAACAATACCATGGATATATATTTAATTAGTGAACTAAAACTTATGTTTAAAAATACAATGAATTTTACATATGATAATTATGGTCAAGATATTTTTAGATTTAATAATCTTAATGGAATAAATAAAAGACCAATAAATATGGCTTTATTTGAAAGTTTAAGTTATTTATTTACTCTATGTATGCAACAAGGTAAAAAACCTCCAAAAGAAGCTATAGATAATTTAAAATTAGAATTTGATAAATCAGGGAAATTTGTTAGTGGGATTGATAGTGTAATTAGTGTAGATTATAGATTTAATAAGGTAGATAAATTTTTAAAGGATTGGAATGATTACAAATCTTAAAATAAAAAACTTTAAAAGTATTAGTGATTACAATTTTGAGTTTAAACCATTGACAATTTTAGCTGGAACCAATTCTTCTGGTAAATCAAGTATTATCCAAGCACTTTTATTTTGTTCTTATTATGCTAATAAAGATATATATTTAGAGGATTATTTGCGTAATTTTGGAGAAGGGAAAGATCTTTTATGTTTAGAATCAAATGAAAATCAGATTAAAATTACTTCTAATGTAAACAATGGAGAAATATTTTCTTTGGTTTTTGAAGATAATCAATGGGTAAAATCAAATAATAATTTTTTTGTTTTTGAAGAAAAATTATTTCATCTTTGTTCAAATAGAATTGGACAAGAAAATTTTGGGAAAAAACATTATACTTTAAGAAGTGGGAATAATGGAGAATATTTATTTGGATTTTATGAAGAAAATAAAAATAATGCTTTAAAAAATGATAGACTTATATGCGATCAAGAATCAGATTCACTATCAATGCAAATCAGATTTTGGATAAATAAAATTTTGGAATTAAAGCTTGAGCCAATAACTCAAAAAATTGATAGCAGTGGTGTAAAAATATTGTATAAAAATTATGATTTAGGTATGGAATTTTCTCCATTTAATTTAGGTTCAGGTGTTAGCTATCTTACTAAAATATTAATTTTAGGATTATCTTTAGAAAAAGGCAATATCTTAATTATAGAAAATCCTGAAGTTCATTTGCATCCAAAAGCGATTTCAAAATTAACTGATTTTTTTGTTTTTTTAATAAAAGCTGGAATTCAATTAATAATAGAAACCCATTCTGAACATATACTTAATGGAATTCGATGGAATGTTTTTAAAGAAGAAATATCACAACAAGATGTTCAAATTTATTATAGAAATAATATAAATAACAATTTCCAATCTATTGGGATTAATAAACAAGGCAAATATATTAATAGTAATGGCGAGATTATTGATTTCCCTGAGGGATTTTTTGATAGCGATTTAGATCATCTTTTGGAAATGATGTAATGAAATTTACAATGGTATTAGAAGATAGTTTAGCAGAAGAATTGTGTAGTTTTAAAAATAAAAAAGAATGTAATATCAAAATTATTGAAAGAATTTTATATTATTATAAACAATATGTTTTATTACGAAAAGAATATATGAGAAGATATTATGATAGTGAAACTTTAAAATCTATTCTCGGACAAAAGACTAGTTTAGAATATAGCGATGATTTAGAATGTCTTTCTAAGAATACTATATATAAAATTATTTTATCTGAGAAACAATATGATTTTCCTTATGTAAATATTTTTGAAGATAAAATAGAAAATAATTTTACAGCTAGTTTTATAAAAAATGAAGATAGAAAAAAAGCTAAAGAACATTTAAAAGCCTTATTTTTAAATGCAAATCATTTGTTTGTTTATGATAAATTTATAAATGACAATCAGATGGAATTTATAAAATTTGCTGAAGAATGCTTTCCGAGAAAAAAATTAAACATTTTTTATCCTATTGAAAATGGAATGAAATTTCCGAATAATTTATGTACTGACTTGAAAAATATATATAAAGAATGGAATATTGTAGAGAATAAAGATTGTGTAATTAACAGAAAATATAATTATTTGCACGATAGATATATAATTGTAGATAAGAAAATTCAAATTATTTTAACTAGTGGTATTGATAATTTAATGGATATTAAAAAAGATTTTACATACATAATAAGAGAATTACAAAATATATAATTAATGTATATTGTCAGTCACTAAAATAACTATTATATATTAGTAATTTTAATATATAATAGTATTTACTTTTAAGCAACCTTTACATTTGTACCTATTTTCCTAATAGCATCAATAATTTGCTGTAAGTTTTTACCTAGATTGCCAATAATGTAAATCAAAAGTAATAATATTACTTTTGAACTTTTATAATAATAAAATCCAAAACAATAAAATATTCATAAAAGAAATTTTTTAAACTAAAATAGCTATAATTAAATAAAATAATCTCAAATCAAAAATTAAATTTTTTATTTATTTTTATATCTAATTAATATTTTTTAGATATAATTTCAATATCATTAAAATATAACGAACATATTTAAAAAATATATCAAGGATATAAAATGAAAAAAGTAGTTTTAGGGTTAGCTTCTCTTAGTCTTATTGTTTTTTTAGATGCTTGTTCATCAGAGCCTAAGTCTATGGAATATTTTAAAGATGTTAAAAATGAAAAAGAATTAAAAGATGCTTTAAAATATTGTAAAGATAATAGAGACTCTATACTAAAAGATAAAACTTCAAAAGAATATATAGAATGCGAAAATGCTTTTAAAGCAGATATAGGTAAATCAATGGGGAAAGAGCCTTTGAGTGATGTGGAGCTTGCAAAACAAGCTGAAGAAAAAGCAAAAGCTAGTGGCTTATTTGACTAAATAGGAGTGAAAAATGAGTAGTGTTTAGCTACTCGTTTTTATATATTCCTATAAATTTACATACTATTCCTATAATTTTTTTTAAAAAACTTGTCTTATTAGTATCAGTATTATTAATATTGATTTTAGCATTATTTATGCTTATTTTAGAATTATCTCTAATATCTGCAATTTCTAAATTTTCAAGATCTTTTCTAGAATTATTTATAATTATAGTTGCGTTATCGGCAATAATTTTACTATCTTTATCAGCTCTAAGTAGAGTTATTTTACTACCTTTTTTTCAGCTGTAATTTTTAAATTTTCTTTCCTTTTCCAAAAAAGTAAAAATCTAAACATAACATTTTATCCTTATGTGAAAATATTTTTGATATTTTACTATAAATTAAATAAAATATCTATCCAATATTAATAATATATGATATAAATATCTAATATAAATACTAACTAGAGATTTTAATCCCTAGTTAATTCTTTATCAGAATTTTCTTTTTTTTTAGGCATACTACTTT
>NZ_JANQCZ010000023.1:0-7447 GCF_024723605.1 Campylobacter sp. LMG 17559 | reverse complement strand
TATTTTAAAAATAGTTTATAAAATTTTCTATAAAAATCATAATGATATTTTTTTATACTATTTATTGTATTACTAATATTTGGCATTCTAAAATTTTAAAATATAGTATTTATTTTCAAAAAAATACCATATATTTACTCTGCTTTAATTTCTCCACCTTTAACAACAAGACCCTTAGAATCTATCACTACTTCTACTCCACCTGCTTTAATGATAACACAATCTGGTTTAGCATTAATCAATGTTTCTCCTACTTGTATAGTTGCCTCACTATCAGCCCTTAGATAATGAGTTGTTTTTGCATAGGTAGTGATATTATCAGCCACCATACTTGTATTTTTATCGCTTTCAAATCCCATGGATTCATTGCTTGTAAAAAGAATATTGTCTTTACTTTTACAATCTATCTCTTTTTCGCTCAAGACTTGTATTTTATTGCTTGTATTTATATTGTAATAACCTTCTATAATTTCTTTTTTGTTTCCTTTAACATTTCTAGTTTCATCTTTATGTATAATGGTATTTTTGTTTGCGCATATTTCAGTGTCTTTATTTTCTCCTATATATTCACTTGAATTTTTAGCTACTCTTAACTTGTTGTCTACTCCTACATTTAAAGTGTTAGATAATCCAACTATGGTGTCTTTAGATAAACCTACATTTATTAGATACTCAGCACCAACATTGACATTTTTAGCTAAATCTATGGTTTGCGTATGAACTTTTTTAATTCTTTCATTATAAATCCCATCCACCATAGAATCTTTATCATTTAAAATTCTTTGAGTAAAGTTGTGCTGAACCAATTCATCATAGTCTCTTTCTGCTTTTAGATAGATTTGTTCTTTATCTTTTAAGTTGGATAAAGTTAGTTCATTGTATCCTTGTTCATATACTCCTATAGTTTTAGAGCTAATGGAAGTTTTGTGATCATGGTGTGGCAACGATACAAGAGGATCATTCACCCCATTATACAAACTCCCACTAATAAAAGGTTTGTCTATATCATCATCTAAAAATGAAATAATAACTTCATCTCCAATTCTAGGTGTATGGTAAAAACCTGAATGATTGCTTGCTATATTACTAGCTACTCTTAAGAATGGACTATGGTGATACATGTTTGTTTTATTATCTAATTCTTCTTGATTAGCATAAAGATTAATCCTTACTTTTACTCTTCCATATTCATCTGTGTATATGGTATTTCTTTGATTTTCTATATTAGAATCTTCTCCTATAACTATACCCATGGTATTAATTGGAGGTTTTGGTTTAGATTTAAAACTAGGTGTAAAGGTTAAAAAAGATGGGGTAAGGGTTAAATTATTTGTATAAGATTTGCTTAGATTTAAGTCTTTAATATTTAAATTATCATTGGTATTGATAGTATTAGCTAAAATAGCATCATCAATTAAAATTTGTTCTTTTGCTATAATGGTATATTCTTTGGTGGTTTCTTCTTGAATATTAATTTTAATGCTTTCATTTAAACTAAGATGATAAATATTGCTTTTTGCTTTTAGTATATTATTAAGCATAGTATTTCTTTTTTCTTTTAGGGTAGGGGATTGTTTTAAATTAATATTTTGTGTAAAGGAATATTCACTTTCATAAGAATGCTCATTATAATGTGTATTGGCATTTTGTGCTTTAGTGCTTAAGGAATATAAACTTAAAGGTTGTTTGGAATTATTACTAGAATGAGTAAAAGCATTAGTTTGTATTTGTTTTTCTTTATTTAGTGCGTAAATACAAGTTTCATTAAGATGGTTGTTGATATTAGGATTAAAAACTATATCTTTTATTTTGCCTTTATGAGTATAAAAATCATAAAAATAAATATTATCTTTATCTTCATAAAAATAAATACCATGATTGTGTGCTAATCTTGTGATAAATTCTAAATCACTTTCATTGTATTGAGAAATCAATTCTTTAGTTTCATATATATGATGAATATTAGAAAAATCAATGTTTTTATTTAGCTTGGTGTTATAATAGGCTAAGGTTTGTTTAATTACTTCTATTATGTTTGTATGAGTATAAATACGATTTGCTTTATTAAAATCAAGTCTTATTAAAGGAGAATGCAAGTTAAACTTAAAAAAATGTTTATGGTTTAATTGTTTAAAATTTTCTTTTACAATATTGCTAGCACTACCTTGATTAACACCTAAATAGTCAACATAAGATATTATTCCCCGATAAATCATATCAATATTAGTTGAAAAGTCTATCTTTTTGTTTTCATAAGGATTTTTAATTATAAGTGAAGCTTCTTTATCAATAAGCATATTAGGATTAAATTCAATATTATCATCACTAAAAATATCATTATTGATATTTTCATAAAAACCTTCACATTCACATAAGAAGATCTGATCCAAGCTTTCTTTTATAATGGCTTTTGTGATTTTAAAATCAAGTTTGTTAATTTTTAAATTAAGATAAGAGTTGTTTGTATTCATTAAAAAAACCTTTGTTGGTATTGGGATTTATTGGGATTATTTTTAATGAAAGTGATAAGGATATTAAATAGCATATAAAGCTCATTGTTTAGCAATGAGCTTATTGTGTTACGAATTTGCTTCTCTCCAATCATCACTTCCGCTTGTTCCAGCCGCTGTATGCTCCCAAATAACTTTTCTGTAATTTAAGGATACCTTAAAAAGCTCTGTTTTGTCATGATTGTTTGCTTCTTGAGCATTTGGCATTACTAAGGTAATATCTGTAATGATAGCATCTTCTAATTTAGTTGTAAAAAAATGTTCTTGTCCACCACTTGTTGATGTTCTAAACCAATGAACTTCAACACTCGGAAGTCTTTCACCTTTTGTAAGTGCATTGTAAAGTAGAGGAACTGCTTTGTTTAGAGAGCAAGTGAAAGTAAAAGGCTTATGAACTCTTTGTCCTGATGGTTGTCCACTTTGTTGATCAACTGGAACTGTTACAATATGAGAAATTTCTTGAGCCATAATCTCGTCTTCGTGTCCTGCTTGATAGCGATTTCCTATACTTGCTTCTGTAGAAGCACCACTTGAAATAAGTCCTTGTGTTGAACCTTCGATTTTGATATATGCTGGTTGTGCCATGTTTTTCCTTATGATTATAATTTTAACTTTATATTTATATTAAAAGCTTTTAATATTTTAATACAAAATAAGTAAAAATAATATAAAATTAATAAATAGAAATAAAAATTATTTGAATTTATATTAGGAAAAATTATGTTTCAAAAAATAATGCAAATTTTAAAATCTAGGATTTTCGTAATCACATTAATACTTATTATTTTAGTTGTCTTAAGTTTATTTTTTTGGGCTTATGGTTCTTTATTTGCGTTTAATGAAATTTATGTTTTTAGTAATTCTTATTTAAGATTTGGGATAATTTTTATATTTTGGTGTTGTATTTTTTTGTTTTTCCTTTTAAAGCCTTTAAGTAATTTTATAAAATCTTTTAAGGATGACAAAAGAATAAGACTTAAAGAAATTAAAAAAGAATCTAATGAATTTTTATACAAAGCAAAAAGAAATTTCTTTATCGCATTAAAAGATGCCAAACAAACATGGAAAAAAGATATCAACACTAAAAATTTGCCTCTTGTTGTTATTGTGGGAAATGAAGGTGCTGGTAAAAGTACTTTTATAAATTATTCTGATATAGAATATCCTTTAAGTGATAGTTTAGAATCATATAAAAAGATGCATAAGTCTACCAATAATTTTAGCTTATATGTTTCCAAGAAAGGCGCTTTGCTTGATACTGAGGGAAATTATTTTTCTCAAGAAGATTTTTTTCATCCTAATAGTAGCGATGAGTTACCCGAAGATGATATAGAGAAAAATAGAGACTTTTTAATTAAAAAGAGCATTTGGCAAAATTTTTTAAAATTTTTAAATAAGAATTATTTTCATAGTAAATTAAATGGCATTATCTTAATAATTGATACTCGATTGTTTTTAGAAAACACAAAAGAATATTCTAATAATTTAATTCGTTATTTAACAAAAAGAGTGCATGAGTGTGAAAAAATTTTAGGTGTACAATTACCTATTTATGTTGTTTTTTCAAAATTAGATTTAATAGAAGGTATGAGAGAATTTTTTGATATTTTCAATGAAAAAATTCAAAAAAAAGCTTTTGGTGTAAGTTTTACAGAACATTTTAAAGAAGAAGATATTCAAAAGTCTTTTGAAGAGATAAGCAAATCTTTGTTTTTACGTTTTGTTGATAAAAATTCTTCTATATACACTATAGAGGAAAAAAATAAAATTTATTTATTTTTAAAACAGTTGGATAATTTATTTGTATTGAGCAAAGACTTTATCGTGCAACTCCAAAATGAAAATATTTTAAAAAATAGTTCAGTTTTAAGAGGGGTATATTATGTAAGTGCTTATCAAGAAAATGTGCCAAGAAATTTTATGCTTGATGCAATTTGTGAAAAGTATAATGTAAAAAAACCATTAGCTCAAGTAAAACAGTCTTTTAGCAAGCAAAGTTATTTTGTTCAGTCTTTGCTTGAAGATATTGTCTTTAAAGATTCATCGCTAAGTAGAATTAAAAGTTTTTATAAAAAGATATCGCTTGCGGGTCTAACTATATTTTTGAGTTGTATGACTTATTTTATTTCATCTTATTTTATTCTTAAAAGTGAGCAAGAAAAGAAAATATCTCAAAGTGTTTATACAGATCTTTCATTTTTGTTGAAAAATATGCAAGATTACCCCATGATGAGTATAGAAGAGAAAGCAAAATTATTAGTTGATTTAAGAAATATACTAAGTGTATATCCACAATTAATCGAAAAGGCAAGTTTGTTTGAATATTTTAGCTTAAACATAACATATAAAGGCTTTAAAAAAGCACAAAATTTATATTATAAAATTAGTGAAGATGTGTTGAAAAATACCCTGTTAAAAGAAATGGAAATAATATTACAAACTGATGATAATTATGATAACTTAATTAAAACTTTATATGTATATAAATCATTGTTTGAGCAAAAATATCTTGATAAAGATTTATTAAAAATATGGATTAATGAAAATTGGAATTTTTTAGAAAAATATAAAATTTCTAAAGAAAATTTTCTATCTGGTATCGATGAGCTTCAAAAGATTGATTTAAGCACTTCTCAGCAAGATGATATTTCGGTTAAATTATCTATTGAAAAACTATATAATGTAGCAAAAATTCAAAGAATATATACTTTACTTAACTTTATCATTCTAGATAAAAAAAATAAAGTATATAATTTTAAAAATGAATTAGGATTTGCTGCTAACAATGTTTTCTCAGAGTCTATTAAAATTGATAGTATTGAAGAAATTTACACAAAAAGAGGTATGGCTGACTTTTTGCAAACGTTAAATGTAAAAATAGATAAAGCCATTGAGATTGATTCGTGGATTTTAAATGATTTGTCAAATTCTGAAAATAGAAGCAATATGGCAATGGGAATTATTAAAATTTATTTAACGCAATATCAAAATAAATGGCAAGAAATTTTAAATTCACTTGCACCAAAAAAGTTTATTTCCAAAAGTTCTATGTTAAATGAACTTAATATACTATCTAAAAAAGAAAATCCTTTAATGAATTTTATAAAAATTGTTAGTGTAAATACTAATCTTAACGATGCTACTTTACTAACTCAAGCATATAATCTCGGTGTTAATGCTGCTGAAATAAAGACAAGTTTTATGGGGATTACCAGTTCGTTTGATGCTTATCATAAAATTATAGAACAAAATTCTATTTTAAATACGGGTGCTACTGCTGTAGGTTTAGATGTTGGAAGTCATCAAAAAACCATGGAATTAATAAATACAGATTTGTCTAATATTCATAAAAAAATAACTGACTTTACAACAAATAACTCGCAAACTATTGAGGAAAAAATAAAATACGCTTTAAGCGATAGTAAAGATTCTAGCGACCCATTTAGTTCTCTTGAACAAAATATTAAAAATTTACCAAGTGAATTGGAAAAATATTATGTAACTCTTTCTTTATATGCTTGGAATATTATAGAAAACCATGGAGTTTCTTTGTTTAATACTGTTTGGTTGAATGAGGTTTATGCACCATTTGTTAATGATATAGCTCCTTTTTATCCTTTTAATTTATTAAGTTCGCAAGATTTAAGTATAGATTCTTTTAAAAATTTCTTTGGTAAAAATGGAATTTTAAATAAGTTTTATGAAAAATATTTAACAAATGTTCTAATTAAAAGAAAAAATGTTTACTCTATTAATTCTAAATTTAGTTCAAGATTAACTTTTTCCAAAGAATTTTTGGATTTTATTACTAAGGCTGGTAATTTATCAGAGTTAATGCTAAATGCAAATGATGTAATGAGAGTGCGCTTTACTTTACAAAGTCTTGACTTAAGTGCCGATTTTTCTTTTGTAAAAGTTCAGTATAATGATACTTCTATTATATATGATCACACGTTGCATACAAAATTAGATGTTATAACTGATGAATTTAACAATGGAACTAGTTTTGATTTCACTGCATATTCTTATTTAGATGCTAATATAAATTACACAAAATCATATAAAGGAGAATGGGCTTGGTATAAATTATTACAGGAAAGTAAAAATTCAAATTCATCTTACAGTGTTTTATTTAATGACAATAAAAAAATGTATTTTGATTTCAAACTTAATAATAACAACTCAGATATTAATAATATAATTATGATATTAAGTGATTTTAAAATAGTAGAAAATATAACAAAGGCTCAAAATGATAGATAAAGAAACCATAGGATTAATAATTGAAAATATTGACGAAAATATTACGAAAACAGTAGCTTGTGTATTTGATGAAACTGGTGGACTTGTTGGATCAAGTCCAGAATGTTTATTTTGGATACAAGATAAAAATAATTCTGTTAAAGAAAAACATATGAAGATTACTTTTGAAGAAGGTTTTTTTACTATGACGCCTATAGAAGGCAGTGATATTTTTTATAATAATTCTTTTTCTAGATTGGAAGATGGTTATGAAATTATTATCAACAAAGGCGATGTTCTAAAGTTAGGCCTTATTGAGTTGCGTTTTGTTGATTCAAAAGAGATTAAACAAGAAACTTTAAAGCAAGCAAAAGAAATAAAAGAAATAGAAAAACACACACAGATGGATGAA
The DNA here is from genome assembly GCF_024723605.1 of Campylobacter sp. LMG 17559. Classification (NCBI taxonomy): domain Bacteria; kingdom Pseudomonadati; phylum Campylobacterota; class Epsilonproteobacteria; order Campylobacterales; family Campylobacteraceae; genus Campylobacter; species Campylobacter sp. LMG 17559. Next base: position 283 of record NZ_JANQCZ010000023.1, on the reverse strand, counting down.
ATAGAGCTAAAACCTAGAGGAAAAATAGATGGCTTAGATTTTAAGGCAAAAGAAAACATTAAAGAACTTATTGAAACAAAAATAGATTATAGTTTTATAGAGGATAATAATATTAAAAATTCTGAAGTTATTATGGAGTCTAATTCTTCTGTTAATTTAGATTTTACTTATGAAAATATAGAAAAAATTTTAGATAAATTGCAAAATGAATTATCACAAAATCGTAAAAAAACAATACTAAATGATAATTTCCAAAAATTAAATATAGATGATTTTCAAACGG
>NZ_JANQCZ010000022.1:0-8223 GCF_024723605.1 Campylobacter sp. LMG 17559 | reverse complement strand
AATTCAAAAGACAAGCATTTATTTCTTACTCTTGATGATTTTGAAGATTGGCTTAGATTTCATTTTGTAGATAATAGTAAAAATAACAAAACAAATTTTTATAAAAAATTAGGATATAGCGATAGTAAGAATTTTAAATCATCTACTAACGATTTATATTCTCAAATATTAAATAAAGGTGGATGTATAGAAAATGCTGAAAAGTATTTTTGCAATATCGCTGTTTTTTGCAATGATCAGTGTGAGATTGATAAAAATTCACTAAATAATCTAACTCAAAGTAATCTATATTATTTTAGAAAATTACTAGAACAATATAATGGTATTTAAAATAATATTATAAAAACTCTGCTTCTTTTTTTATATTGTGATTATATACAGATTAATCAATAATATCTAAAATTGGTTTTTTAGCTAAAACAATTTAAATATTTATGAGTAAGTTTGTTTTGTCTTATTTTTGCAATTTTGGTTTAATTTATATAATTGATCTTCTTCAAATCCATCATTTATTCCTGCTTCGGCAAACTCTAACTGTTCTTTGTGAAATTCTTCATCATCTTTAAAAGCCTCAAAACTTTTTATCCATAATGCTTTTCTCTGCTTTATATATTCTTCGTTTTTAAACATATCTATCCTTTTGTTTTATTATTTAATTTTGCTTATTTTAATTTTTCTAAGATAATTTCAAAAGTATTTTCGCTTGCACCCATTAAAAATCCTAAGCTAATAATATAAAGAATATATCAAAAATAGACTTTATAACTTATAAATAATTTTTTTTGTAAACATATTATTTAAACTATTCTTAGTAGAAATTTGTAGATTTCGCAAATATCAAAAATATCAACAAAACAACTATGGATATAATACAAAGTTGATAAAAGCTAGATCTTTGAAATATTATAATTAAAAAATAATATTGTATTTTTAAAGTTGATTGGATAATATATTAATTTAATAATTTATATAACAAAAAAAGGAAATAAAATAGGACAATATATTGTATTAGCCTTTGCAATAGCAGTTGCCATATTTGTGACATTTTATGACTTTGATAAAGATAAAAAAACCGATAATAATAAAAAATAATTGATTTTGATATTTTATTATTAGAAGCATGTTTATATCTTTTAGCTTTTATTTTTTATTGCAAAATAACAATATAAATAAAAATTTAAAAAGCATTATTTATAAAAATACCTGCAAAAGTAATCTTAAGATTCATGGAATCTATTGGCGTAGGATTATTTGTAAATAGTCTTTATGGTTTGTAAATGAGCGATAGTTGCACTATCATCGATCTTTCTTTAAAAGAAAATAAGAGAGAATGGGTGGTTATAATATAGCTATTTTCATCGGTGCTATCACTCTTATTTTTGGCACATTGGTTTTAGTAGCTCATTATTTTAACGATAAATACACTAACGAAAGTAAAAGCTAATCTTTAGGTTTTAGCTTAACACGCTCTATAAGTTGGGAGTAATAAAACAGAAATAAAATATTATCTTGGTGTTGCAACTAAATATAGTCTAGATTCTTTCTTGCGTCAAGTATTTTTTGTTCCTCATAGGGCAAAAGTTACAAAAAATGGTAAAGATGTGTGGGTTGAAAAAATAGAACCTTTAGTGGGCAGAGATGGCTTTTTAGCTATTGTTCATAAAAGCGGAAAATTTGGTGGTATTCGTTCTTATAGCGAGATTAAAAACTATCCAAAATTAGTGAATAATCAATAGCAATACGCTCAAGATTTGGTTGCAATTTGTGAAGTTTATAGAACTGTTGGCGATAAACCTTTTATAGTTGAAGTTGCATATAGTGAATATGCGCAAAAAACATTGAAAATGCCTACAATCTAGTATAAAACAGCTTAATATAAGTTAAATACAAAAGCTTGATATATAAAATAAATAACCTATCACAAATTGTGTTATAATGACAAAGGATTGAATATGCAAGGAAATATTATGGCTCAGGAAAAAGAGTATATACTTAATGAAAGTTTTAAAGCTTTATTAGAAAGTATTTTTTCTAATCCTGAGCAATCACAAAAATTAATTAAAGCTTTTGAAGAAGTTGTTAATGATAGAGCGACTACCCAAAGATTGAATTTTGAAAATCTTAAAAATCAAGCTATAGAAGAAATAAGACAAGAGCTTGTAAGTAAAGATTTATTTCAATCAGAGATTAAAAGATTGGAAAGTTTAATTTATTCTGAAGTTGCAAGACTAGAAGGAATTATTAACACCAAAATAGCTGAAATTAAAGCTGAAATAGCTGAAATTAAAACTGAATTCTCAGAACAAATTTCTAGCGCTAAGCAAAAAGTACTTTATTGGCTTTTAGGTACTGCAGTAGCAACTACAGTAACTATACTTTCAAGCGTTTGGATTATGATGAATTTTATACTAGAAAGCTTAAAATAAAAATTATTTAAAGTTTTTACTATATCTTGTTGATATATATTTTATAGTTAGGATAACATAGTTATCCTATGAATTTAAGTAATGTTTTTCATATAATCATAAATTAAAGCTGTTCGACTAATAATAAAATTCTCAAAATCATCATTACATAAATATTAAACCATATCTTTTGTTATAAAATGTGTTTCTAAATCTTTAAAAAATTGTTCTTGTTGATTATCTTGTATTTTTTTATTTAGCAACTCTTTTATATATGTGCTTGGATTTTTATTATTGATTTTATTAGTGCTATATTTGCTATATTATCATTAGATGAGATAAAATTTTTAGATATCTCTTTTCCTATATTAGAATTTATAGGAAAAATATGATGTTCTTCTAAAAATTCACTAAACTTCTTAAAAACCGTTTGCCTTATCACTCTTGATCTTCTGGCTTAAAACCTATTATTTTTGCCATTATACCCCTATAGCTTTCAAAACTATTCATTGCTTGCATATTGCTAACTCTAAGAAGTCTAACTTTGTGATCTTGTTTGTAAAAAACTTTAAAAACACAACCACTTTCTTTGTGTTTTACCATATCATCTAAACCACATTTTTCTATAAACTCATAATCTTTAGCAAAAACTTCATTTTCTACATCAAATAAATCTTGAGAATAGCCATTAGGATTAGCTGGATCATAAGTATAAGAACTTACTACACATTCTCTCATAGCTTTTTGTATTTCTTCTTGGGATAGTTTTTCCATTTTACTTCCTTTTTTCTTTCTATTATGATATAAATAATTTAATGTATAGTTGAGAAATTTATTTTTTAAATTTCTTATATATTTCTCTTCGATGTCCTATTTCGAATATAAAAATAAACAATTCATTATCATTAATTTCAGCAAGCATTCTATAATTACCCACTCTAAATCTATAAATACCTTTTAAATTACCCTTAAGTTCTTTTGCTAATTTTTTTGGATTATCTGATTCTATTAAATTTTTAATAATCCAGCTCTTAATAATTCTTGCTACTTGCTGATCAAGTTTTTCAATTGATTTTTTGGCACTACTTGAGAATTTTATCTCATACATTTTTAAATACTTCTTCAAAGCTATAAATATTATCTTTTTTAGCTTCTTTGAGTGAAATTAAAATTTTATTTTCATCTAAATTTAACTCATCTTCTATTTTTTCTAAAATAGTATCTCTTATAAATTTTGATAGTTGTAAATTATTAATTGCTAGATATTCTTTTAGTAAAATATCTTCTTGATCGCTAATTCTTAACGATATTGTTCTCATGATTTTACCTTTGTATTATTTGTAATACATTATAACACATTTTATAATCATCACAAAATAATATTTTATCTTAGTGCTTTTAATCTTCACATTGAAACAATAAAATAAGTATAAGAAATTAATTTAAATTGATTAAAATACAATATAATTATATTATATGATTTTGAGAAAGGAATTTCATGACTCTTATTATTGAAAATGTCAGTGAAGATTTTTTGCCTGCATTTAAAGGTTTAGCTAAAAGTATAAATGCTAAATGTAAAATTTCTAAACCTAAACTAAGTAGTTTTGAAAATAAGATATTAAATGCAAGCAAAGAGCTTAGTAAGAAAAAAAAGATAACACTGCATTAAGCTTTAATTCACATCAAGATTTTGTGAAAGCTTATCAAGATGGCAAAATATAAAATTTATTATCATAATGATTTTATAAAAGCCTATAAAAAAATAAGCAACGAAGAGCGTAAAATAACAGATAAAGTTATTATAAAGCTTTCTAACGATGAAATTTTAGAACCAAAATATAAAGATCATCAATCAAAAGGTGCATTAAAAGATTTTAGAGAGTGTCATGTAAAGTCTAATTTATTATTGATTTATCAAAAACATGATGAAGAACTAGAGTTAAATATTTTAAAACTAGACAGTCATAGTAAATTATTTAAAAATTACTGAAAAGAATAATATCAAAATAACTCACAAAGAATTAAAAATACAATCTTAATCTATACTCTCTAAAGCTAATAAAAATAACAGCTTTTATCTTACAAAAAATATTTTTTATCTTACCAATATTAATTTTAAAATTAAAATTAACAAATTAAATTATAAAAACAGAATAAATACTAATATATCAATATTTAATGCTTATAAAAAAGACTTTATAAAGGACTTTTTGGGGATATATAAAGCACCTTTATGGGCGAAATAAAGCACTTTTTTGGTAGATTTTAAGCAAAAAATAATAAAAAAAGAAAAAATGGACTTTATAAAGGACATTTAGGGGATATATAAAGGACTTTTATGTGTAAAAAATACGCTTAAAAAGCACTTAAAATAAACTTTATAAAGGACAAAAATGTAAAATATAAAAAACCCCTGCAAAATACTACAAAATAGGCATTTAAAAGCACTAAAAAACTTGATTTTTATTGTGAATTTTGGTATAATTTTAATATTAAATGTAAAGGAATTTAAATGTCAAATGAAATAAGATTAGAGAACATAAAAAGATTACAAAAAATTGCAAATGAGATTAATTTAATTTATCAGCAAATCAAAGATGAGAATGTATTAAAAACATTGCACGATGAGAATGCACAAAGATTTATTTTTGTTTCTCTAATTAAAATCAGTGAAAGCTTTAAAAAAATCAAAGAAAGTGCTGATGATGAAATCTTATCTTTATTTGACAAAAAAGATTTAAAAAGAATAAATGATACTAGAAATTTCGCAGCTCACGATAATGAGGAAATTAGATTAAGTGCTGTTGCTAATGTAATTAAGTATGATTTATTTAGAGTTAAAAGAAGTATAAATATATATATGGGAAAATTAGAAAATCAAAAACAAGAGGTTGAGATTATGGAAAATGTGGTAAGAAAAAAAGGTTTGAGTTTAAATGCAAAGATAATTACAGCATTATTAGTTGCTATTGTTTTAGCTTTGTCTTTGTTGTTGAGTATGGTAGATACAATGAATACCACAAATATAATAAAAGAAAAATTTGTAACATTCATAGATAGGTTATCATATTCTGAAATTGTTTTTTTGTCTATGATTGCTTTTATATCAATCGTTATTTGTTTAGTGCTTATCATGATTTTAGTAATGTCTAAAAATACTTCTTCGAGCGGTTATAAAGACTATGAATATAATCAAAATTTTGAAGAAAATGATACTGGCAACTCTTATCCAACCGACGCTCTTAATCCACTTAGCTTTACTCAAGGGCTTTATAAAGATTAAAAGTTAATTTTAAAAATATTCCATTTCTCGCCTTTAACCTTTTTTATTTATATTAGAACTAGAAACAACCTCTTTAATATCTTTAGCATTTGGCATATCAGTACTATTTTTCATATCTTTTGCTCTAGAATTAACCTGTTCTTGATTTAGATTATGATTTAGTAAAGTATTACCACTTACATTTGTAAATTCTTTATTTAAAGCATTAGGTTTTGCTATTGTGTTTTCTCCTACATTACTACCTGCTCCATATTGAGAAGCATAATTTGAAATTGAAGCAGGATCGTTTTTAATCATATCAGAAATTTGATTTCCTGCTTTTGCAAAGTAAGTGTTTTGCTCAGCAACACTAAGAGTATTAAAGTCTTTATTGTCTATTGTAGCTAAATCTCTAGCATAAGCATTTACAACATTATCCATATTATTTGAAGTAACTGCTTGAATAGCAGATTGAGTTTGACTGAAGCTATCTGCATATCCAACCATTTTAGCATAAGCAGTACTATCACTATTAGAAAGATTTTTACTCCATTCGCTACTTATATTATGATTTTCAGCTAAAGTTTTAACAGAAGCTTTTTCCATTGCTTCTTGATAAGCCGCTTTTTCAGTATCAGATAAAGTTATATTTTTTCCAAGTCCTATAGACACCTCACCTCTACTACCAACAGAAGCACCGTTTCCTGCTACTTTTAATCCATAACTAGCTTCAGCATAACCTAAAATTTTGGCTTGTGCTTGTGCAGTTAAATTATCCATTTTTGATATTTCCTGAGCTAAATTATTAGAGAATGATTTTCTAAACGATTCATTATCACTTTCCATAATAGATTTAGCTTCACTAAGTGCGCTATTTCTACCACTTTGACTGATTTGTCCATAAGTATCATTGAAATTCTGATTCCAAGTTTTAGCACTGCTTTCCCCTAAGGAATTAACCATATTTAATGCCCCAGCAGTTAGTTTAGCTCCATTTATCATACCATTAACATTAGTTCCAGTAAATGCAGAGTTAGAAATTTCAGAATTGTAACTATCGTTTCCTGAAGTACTTTGGGTATTATATTTGGTTATTTGTCCATCTGCATTATACGCCCCCAAATAAGAAGTTACACCAGCATGCTTAGCAATAACTTCTTCACCTAAAGGAGAAGCTATTTTGGTTTCAGTAGATAAAGCTTGCTGATTTGTAAAACTTCCTGCACTTCTTGAAGCACCTTGTAGGGTTTGTGATAAAGATGAAGCCACTGACACAAAGCCTTGCTCACTAGCTTTAGCTACTGCAAAAGCTAATAATGGAGTAAGCATTACAAGATAATTAATGAAATTGGTTTGCTCAGATATTTGTTTAAAGAAAGATAAACTATTACTCATAGAAAAGCTTAATGAGCCATCTAATAATACTTGAACACTTTTTGATAGATTTAAATCATTAAAATAATTAATAATACTTAATATAGGAGTCCATAAAACTATCCATATACATAAGGTAAAAAACATTTTTATATGTCTAAAATCACCAAACATAATAGAGAGTAAAGCCATAATCCATGATAAACCTATAATTAAAACTGTTAAATAAGCTTTAGCGAGTGGTAAATAAGTTTGAGCCATCATACCTTGAGTTAGCATACTTGACATGAAGTTTTGCTCAGCTACTGCTGTATTTGTAGCTACTGCATTTGGATCAAGTCCTACCATTTTTGCAGTATTAATTAAAGAATCTCTTGAAGCATTAATTAACATAGCTTGCATTAATTGAGATCTTGCTTGTGTAGCTTGTCCTGAGAAAATTTCCCAAACACCCTGCATTGAAGCTCTATAAGCATTTTCATCTTTACTACCTAAAATACGCGCATGGATAGTTTCTATTTTTGGAGCTAAAGAACCTAAATCTTGTTTAATCAAAGCACCTGCTTGAGTACAAGATCTAATATTACCTTTATCTTTTTCCCCAAAATATAAAGTTAATTGACTACCCTGCCCTATTTCAAATAAATCCTCATATAAATTATCACTATGTCTAAAATTAGTATCCATTCTACCTTTATTTAAGTCCATTCCATAAATAACACAGTTTCTAAAAAACAAATCAAGATTTTTTTGTGTTCTAGGGCTAAATTGACTTAATTCTAAATCTGGTAAATCCATAGTAGATCTTAAAGTAAAACCAAATCCAGCATTAGAAAAATTAGTAGATTGTGGAGTAGAATAAAATTTTTCCATAGCTTTAGTAATAGAATCTTCCATTCTTGACATGAAAGAAAAAGTCAAACCAATACCAAGTGGAACTTGAGAAACTATATAGTCTTTACCTGTTACATTATCATGTATCATATATCTATGCTGAGCGTCATTTGGCGCTCTTAAAAAGCATTACCAAATAATAACCATGATAAAAATCATTTTACCAAATTCAAATATAGGGCTAGTTCTTTCGTCCATTACTTTTTTAATAGCAAAAGTAAAAAAAAGCAATAGCCATAACAATCTTAACCATATAATCAGCACCACTTGTTATACCTTTTATGG
>NZ_JANQCZ010000021.1:0-11623 GCF_024723605.1 Campylobacter sp. LMG 17559 | reverse complement strand
GTATTTGATTTTAATATAGATGAATAAATGATATATTTTGATAAATATAAAAATTATTCATGAAGTTTAATATGTATTATTTCGTAATTTTTTATTTTTTTTCCTAAAATTTTACCCCATCCTAATTTGGAGTGAGAGTAGTCTCCTAGCTTAAACAGCATTCTTTTATTAAAAATAATTTTAAGATATAAATCAACACAAAATTCATTGTTAGTTAGAAATAATATACTTTCTTTAAGCTCTTTGTATTTTTCTGCGTTTGGAAAGTATTTTAAAGCTTCATCATAGTGTATATCTTTTATATAAATAGCTATTTTATTTTGGTAAGATAGAAATTTTTTTCCCAAGATTAGATTTTTTCCTAAAATATGATTTTTACTTCCTAATTTATTTAATTGTATGTGTCTTATGTAAATTTGATGGGGTATATTTTCTATAATATTTAATTGATTTTGTAAATTAAAAGTGATTTGTAAAATTCTTTCAATATAACTTTTAGGTCTTCTTAAACTTAGTAATAACGGTGCAAAAGGTAGGTATCTCTTTGCAATTTTTGTGTCATTGATGCCTAACATAGAAAATAGTATTTTAGAAATTCTATCGCTGAAGTTAATATCAAAACTTTTTGGATAATTGTTAAGAGTGGTAATTTCAAAAAAAATCCAAAGAAGATAGTGATTGAAGAAATCAAAAAATAAACTCCATCCATCCCCGCCATCCTCATTCCTAGAGAGCTTGTCTAGTATATAAGAAGGGAGTTGTGATGTATTACCTTGTAGACCCATAAAATTAATCATAATTTCAATGGGAAAATCACTAATATTTTTATTGAATTTTACATATTCGATTTCTTTGTTAGGATGCATTAGAGCATTATTTACCCTTAGAAAAATATCTTCTTTGGGATGATCTTTTAATAATTTTTTAAGAAGTTTATAAAAGGTATAAGAGTTTGCATTGTTCATAATATAGGTTTAATTCCTTTTTTAAAAGGATAGTGTATAGTCGCTTTTGAGTTTATGCATTTAATTTTTAATTCACAAAATGAATTAATACTCACAAAGGATGATAAAAATTCTGAAATTATTAATCCTAGCTTATAAACTTCACCCAAAGAATAAAATTTAGAATCATCTATACTTATAATACTCATAGTACCTTTTTTTGTAATATACTCATCAATTAAGTAGCTTGGTTTTGACTGTATGTCAATTATTGAAGAGGTAAGTAATTGACATACTACTTCAGAAGTTTTATCATCAGGAAAGCTATAGCTTTCTAAAACTTGAAAAAAGGATGTTTTTGTTAAAAGAGTTTGATAACTAAATGACAAAATAGAAACTAATTTCCATAAAAGATCACCATTGGTTTTAACTTGCTTAATCGGCGTTGGAATGGTAATGTTTTTCGTAATAGCATCTTTATAAAAAGGTATAAGATTGATATCGCCTATTTTTAAACGGGTCGGTAAATTTTTATTACAGCATAATACATCTATTGTGATTGTTTCATTTGTATTGTTTGAGGAAAAAAACGATATTTCTTTGAAGTTATCTTGCTTGGAATTTGATTTATTTGTAATGTAGTAAAAATCTTGTATTTTATTTTGCATAAATTCAAAACGTTCAAAATTTTTATAGTTTTTTAAAATTCTACTCCCGCTGTCGCTATTATGTGCTTTGACTTGTTTTATTTGAACTATATCATATGCATTTAAATTTGTTCTATCGATAAAAATTCTATATCCATTTTTCGAGTGATTATTGATGATAGGTTCTGCTGTTTTTTCGAAAATATTAATGATTGGTGTTGTTGATAATGAGAATAATTCATTTTTTATAATACAATTTTTAGGAAGTGTTTTATTAAATTTAAAAAAAATGCTAATTAACTTACCTTTACACTCATGTAAAACATCCAAGCCTTGTATTGAGATAAAATTAAATTTTTCAGGCAAAAAAAAGTATTCTCTTAGCAAGGAAAAAGATTCAAATCCTAAGTCATTATAAAATAGGCAACTTTCGTTTGGCTTTAAACCCATAGTTTTAATATTATGGGTATTTATTTTAAATTCTTCTTTTGTGTCATGAGATATGACTTTTATTTCTTCTAAATATTGATGCATATAAAAAAGTAATGTAGATGATGTGTAAACATCATCCCCTAAGTATATACTTAGTCTATCTAAACCTAGATGTTCTATGTTTAAATCTTCTCTACTAACTCTAAGTTGTATATCTAATGTATGATATTGTCTTTCACTTCCTAAAAAAACATTCTCTATATTTAATGGATATAGATATACATCATATACTGTTTTAAATTCACATTCACATTTTTCTATAGATACGGATTTAACTGTACTATTTTTAGGAATAATTAATCTGTTGAGTTTGCTGTTTTCGCTAAATTTGAATTCTTGCATACACATAGAAGGTAGAATGTTGGTGTAATTTGGAGAAAGAATATTAATTAGAGATTCTGCAATATAGGGTATATTTTGATCTAATTCTTGATGAATTTTAGAGGTTAATATTGCTAAATTTTCAATAATTCTTTCTATATCTGGATCTTTACTATCGTAAGATAAAAAAGGGGTTAACTTGGGAAATTTATCTATAAAAATTTTCCGAGCATGATTAAGATAAGCAATCTCCTTTTGATAATAATGTATATCATCTTGTGTCATTTTAGATAACCTCGCAATATCGATTATTTTTAAATATAATTTCAATTGCAAATTCTTTAAAATTATCATTACAAAAAACACATTTTAGTAAAAATGAAAGTTGCCAAGGTTTTAAAGAATCATTATATGTGATAGAATTAATTATAATTCTTTTTTCGTATTTACTTATGAGTTTATGAATTTCTTTTGCCATGTTCAAGCAAAGTTCTGTCGAGCTTAAATTTAGATTTTCCATACTAGATAATCCAAAATCTTCAACACTTAAGCAGTCATCAAGTTTTGCATTAAGCAAAACTTGTATATTATTTTTTATTTCTTGAAATTCATTTTGATAAAAAGGGATATTTTTATATTGCTCATCCAATGAATGAATAATTTTATCCAGCAAAGACATTTATTATTCTTTATCCAATTTACCTACTAAAGATAGTTCAAAATTTCCACCCATATATTTAAAGTGAGGACGAACACTCAACCCAATCTTATACCATCCAGGCTCCCCTGGTATATTATCCACTTTTACTTGAGCCCCTCTAAAAGGTCTTCTACTTCTAACCTCTGCTGGTGGATTTTCTTGATCTGAAATATATTGTCTAACCCATTCGTTTAAACCATTTTCAATATCACTTCTTTCCTTCCAGCTTCCAATTTCTTCTCTTTGTAGTACTTTTAGATAATGTGCTAATCTTGAAATTAAAAATACATAAGGCAATTGAGTACCTAAGCGGTAATTTGTTTCAGCCTCTTTTCCTTCTGGTGTGTTTGGAAATATTTTAGGTTTTAAAGCAGAATTTGCTGAAAAAAATGCTGCATTATTGGTGTCTCTTCTTAGAGTTAAAGTTATAAACCCATTTTCTGCAAGTTCATATTCTCTTCTATCTGTAATCAAAACTTCAGTAGGAATTTTAGCTTTTAAGTTTCCAAAATTTTCATAAAAATAAGTAGGAAGATCTTTTACGCTTCCACCGCTTTTTGGTCCTATGATACTACCGCACCACCTGTATTTAGCAAAACTTTCTGTTAATCTTGTTGCGAAAGCATATGCTGAATTTCCCCATAATAGATGATTATGAGATGCGTGAACATTTTCTTTGTAATTAAAGCTTTTGATGGGATTTTCTTCACTATCATAAGGCGATCTTGTCAAAAACCTCGTAACCATTAATCCTGTGTATTTAGAATCTTCATTTTCTCTAAAAGTTCTCCATCTTGTGTATTGTGGACCTTCGAGAAGACTTTGTAAATCCTGAATATTAGCTAATTCTGAATAATTTTCTAAACCAAAAAATTTAGGTCCTAAAGAAGTTAAAAATGGAGAATGACTCATTGCTGCTATGCTTGACATTTTATTTAAAAAAGTCATATCTGGACTTGCAGTGCTTAGTTGGTAATCACCAATTATAGCACCAACTGGTTCTCCACCAAATTGTCCATATTCTGAAGAATAAATATTTTTATAAACAACACTTTGGGTGATGTCTGGATTATTTTCGAAATCTTCTAAAACTTCTTCTTTTGTAATATCAAAAAGATTAATTTTAATATTTTCATTAAAATCAGTTCTTTCTACTAAGAAGAAAAGTCCTCTCCAGGTCGATTCTAATTTTTGAAATTCTTCATTATGTAAAATCTCATCCATTTGTTTTGATAATAAATCATCGATATGGGCAATCATTTCATCAAGTGCAAATTTGTTGATTTTATCTTCTATGTTATCGCTTTCAACTATTGCGGAAATAAATTCGGCTACTCCTCTTTTTGCTATACTATAGCTTTCATCATTTCTAGCATATTTGCTTTTTTCCATAATACTTTCAATAATTGGAGTATCAATTACTTTATCTTTTGACATATTATGTTTCCTTTATTCTTCGTTATTTTCTTTTTTGATTTCTAAAAGCAACTGCTCTTTGGTTTTTTCATTTTTTAGAGCATCTAAAACAGCTTTTCTAAAATTTGGAATATTACCCATGGGTCCTTTTAGAGCCATTAATGCTTCTCTAAGGCGCATTAGTTTATTTAACTCTGGCACTTGTTGCACTATATTATCAGGCGAAAAATCTTTCATACTAGATATTTTTAGGTTGATATCTAATTCTTCAGCGCCTCCACCCAAAGTATTTTTAACATTAAATTGGGTTTTGATGTCTAGTTTTTGCATAACTTGATTAAAATTTATTTTGTTGATAGACACAATTTCTCTATCTTCTAAATTTTGTTCATTTTTACCTGTTAAATTAGCCATTATCATAAGTTTTAAAGGTAATTCTATCTCTGCATTTTGCCCGTTTGTTTTTGCCTTGTAGGTTATATTTATGCGTTCTTTTGGTGCACTTGATCCATCAGACATTTTACTTCCTTATTTTTTGAATTAAAATTTATTTTTTAAATTATACATAAAACTAAATAAAGAATAACTAAGTTTATATTTTTTTATTAGTTTTGTTTTTTGCATAATTATACTCATCACTTAAGTAATCCTTTAATAAGGTTTTTTCCATAAGTTCAACTAGTTGTAAGTATATAATTTTTGCATTATTTTTCATATTGTTTGTTTCAAAAACTTGTGCCATGGCTATTAAAGAATTTATATTACAAAATAAAGAATTATTATAATTTTCATTGTTTATTTCAATGAGTAATTGCTCTACTTTTTTATTTTTATCGGATGTAGTGAGTGTTTTTTTATTAGTTTCTTGATTTTGTTTTACAAAATAATTAAATGTATCTTCTTTACACATTAATTCGCCATTGTCAAATCTTAACTTGGTAATATCTTTGAATTTGAGAATAAAATTGCAAGTTAGTAAATTTAAAATTTTCAAGGAGTGTTCTTTTTGATGATGATGTAAAAAATCACAAAATAGTTTAAATCCTTCTATCCAGAAAGGGTTAAGTGAAAGGTTATTGATAAAACATTTTATTTGATCTAACTCATTCGTATTTTTATCTAATAGTAATTTTATTAAATTTCTATCAGGATATCTTACTTTAGTGACAAAATCTGAATGCGGTGGAAGGGTTTTTAATCTTCCCCAAGCTGCTTCTGCAAACAATGAATAAGCATTGGTATTTTCAATGTTATTTTCTAGTAATTCTATTGCTAGATTATTTAATAATGTTCTGTATTCTCTATCACTAAGATTAGATAATTTTGTGTTTTTTATATCGATATTTACTTGTGTCACTGGAGATTTAAGAGGTGATTGTTTAGTTTGAGTTATTTCTTCTTTAATGTTTAATTTTGCAAAATTACAATTTAAAATTTCGTGTAATTTTTCAAAATATTCATTTAAACTTTTAGCTGTGACTTGTGAGCATTTTGGTGAATTTTTATTAAATTCATTAATAAAATTTTCAACAATTTGTTTGTATTTCTTTTTTTGATTTAATAGTATAGAAGATGTTTTACTTATATTTTCAGGTTTTTCTCGAAATAATTTTTCTGTAAAAATTATTATTTCTAAAAATATTTTAAAACACTCTTCGTTATTTAATGCTAAACATGATAAAGAAAAGTAAGCGAAAATTTTCATATCCATCGAGTTGTTTTGTAAAATATCTAATGAGTATTCATATACCTTATCCCATTGTATTTTTTCATGATTTAATGTTTTGTATTTTGTCATCTCTTCTTCAAGTAAATGAAATATCTCTAAGTTTTCTAAATTTTCTTCATAATGATCACAGAAAATCATTTTTTATCTCCTAAGCACTATTGAAAGTTTTTTTAATTATAATAAAAAATAAAATTATAGTGTTATTTATTTAAGTATTTTTTTAAGGATGGGAATGAGAAAAATTTTTGTTATGTTGCTCATGGGGTTGTTTTTGAGTTCTTGCTCTAGCGTTGTAAGTGTAAAGATTGATAATATAAAAAATTCTAATTTAAATAGTAGAAATGATGATGTTCCTTTGACTATTATTGTGTATCAACTAAAAGATGTAAATAAATTTATAAAGGCTAGTGATTTAGAGCTGATTAATAGAGAGGATGCTCTACTCGGTAGAGATAAAATCGACTCGATTAGACTACAAATTGCCCCTAAAGATAATATTATTGCTTTTAAAGTTATAGATGAAGAAGTGCCGTATATTGGTATTTTGGTTTTATTTGCAAATAATACTAAAAAGGTAACAAAAATTTGGGCAAAAACAGATGATGCTAATGGTTTTGGAACTAAAAAAACATTAAAATTTGAAATAACAAAAGATGGTATTAGACATATTTAATCTAAGGAAAATATAATGGCAGATAAGCTAAAAGTAGCTTGGTTTAATGGGCTAAATATTGATAAAATTCATTTTGAGCAACAAGAACGATATTTTGAAAGAAATATTAATCTTAAAACAATTTCAACTTTCAATAATTTATATGGAATAATTGATTTAGAATTTTCCAATGAAATGTTAATGCAAGGAAAAATAGCACTTAAAAGAATTTCTGGAATTGCTAAAGATGGTAGCATTTTTAATGCACCAGAGCAAGATGAGCTTCCAGAGCCTTTGGAAGTTAATTATGATTCTTTGGTAAATTCTATTATTGTTATTAAAATTCCTATGGGTTTATCCTCTATAGCAGATATATCTTTGCACAATAATATACCTAATTCAAAATACATTAGTTTAAGAAGTGTTGTAGCTTCAAGAATATATGATGATAATACTAATGAAGTTTTTAAACATACTGATTTAGAAGATGAATATGAGAATGATAATATTACTTTCTCTCAAGAAAAAATAAGCATTACTTTAGCTAGTTTGAGATTGAAATTGGGCTTTTTAGGTAGCAAAACTCCAGATGAACTTGAAATTCCTATAGCAAAAATCAAAAATATTGATTTAAATAAAAAAATAGAGTTAGATGAAAGTTTTATACCCACTTGTTTAGATTTAAATAAATCTTCGTATATTAAATCATTTTTAGAAGAAATTTCGCATTCAATTAAACAGCATAAAGAAATACTCACTGAAGTATTTAAGGGTATAGATCAAACTAAAAACACCTTGGATTTTAGTACATATTTATCACTTAATCTTTTAAAAAAATGGTATTTTATTTTTTCATATATAATCAATAAAGATAAAATACATCCTGAAAATTTATATGAAAAATTAGTTGATTTTCAAGGAGATCTTAGTGCTTTTGGTACTGAAAGCTCCTTTTCTGATTTTATAGTATACAATCATGATGACTTGACTAACACTTTTTTACCACTTACTAATCAACTGAGAGTTTTATTTGCAAAAATAACTTCTCCAAAATATACTATGGCTCAAGTAATTGATAATAACAATGGATTTTATGATTTGTTATTTGACAATCCTACGGTTATTGAAGAGGGCGAATTATTTTTAGCTATTAGTGCTGATGTTAATCATGAGTATTTATTATATAATTTTAAAACTCAAAGTAAAATTCATACTCAAAGTAGGATAAAAAGTATAGTAACAACACAATTACGAGGGATAAACATAGAGCAAATTTCAAATATTCCATCTTCTATACCTTATTTAAATGGTTATATTTATTACAAGTTAGACAAAAAAGATGAGCTGTTTAAATACTTTAAGGGCGAAAATGTTATAAGTTTATATCTAACAACAAATATAAAAAACCCTGATATAAAAATGTGGGCTGTATTTTAAGGAGTAATATGCAAAAAGAATCACATTTTAAAGAAGGATCTTTGCTTTTAGAAAGTGATTTAAAAGGTTTAGAAATCAATAAAGTTGTTGATAATTGCTTGGAAATTCTTTTACTTGTTTATAGATTATCTAAGGTTCATTCTTTGGATACTGCTTATATAGAGAATTTAAAAGAAAAGCTTGTGAATGAAATTTTGGTTTGGAGTTCAAGATTAAGTACTTTTAAAGAGTATGATGAGAAAGATATTATAAAATTAAGATATTGTTTATGTGTATTTATAGATGAAAGTCTAATGAAAAATGATTTATTTATTAATAGCTCTTGGGCAAATCATACTTTAACTGTGAGATTATTTGATGAGACTCTAGGTGGTGATAATTTTTACGATATAGCGCTTTCTTGGTTGTCTAATCCATCCAAAAACAAGGATTTTTTGGAATTCATATATGTTTGCTTGATTTTAGGATATAGAGGAAAATATTCTCATGAAAAAGATGTTGAGGAAAAAATTATTTTTCTTTGTAATAATATAGCATCAGCGTTAACTCCTCTTATAAATTTAACAGATGAGACAGCTTTTGATAAGGCTTATAATGGAGCTAATAGGGAAAAATTTTGGCAGTATTTTCAACGCAGATTTATGAAATTTGCGTTAGTTGTTATACCTATTGGATGTATTTTAGGTTTTTTTATTTTTGCAATTTTTGATTTGCAAACTCATAATATTAAAATCGATTCTAATATTAGCAGTTTGATTAAGAATATAGAAAAATTATAACTCCTCGTTTGGAATGTTTAATTTTAACTTTTGAAACATAATTTCGTTCCAATGTTTTGGAAGGTTACAAATTTTTGGGTAATATTTTTGAAAAAAATAAATAAAAATTTGAGGATTTTCAGCTAGAGAAAAATAAAATTTTCCTTTATTGGAAGATAAAATTTTACCATCATGGTTAATATTAGGGCTATAAAATTTATATCCTTTTATTGGAGGCATTTTTTTAAGGAACTTTGAATTTGGATAGTGTTTGAAAAATTTTAAATAACCTTCGATATAACCCACCCCATATTTTAATGGATTTATATTGGTATAGAAAAAATCAATAAAACGGATATTAGAATTTTCTCCATAGTAAGGATTTGGTATAAGATTGATTTGTTTTTGATATAATTCTTTATATGTAGTGTAAGCACCGGCATTAAAAAGTAATTCATTTTCATCTTGAAATTTACCAGAAAAATATGGAATTAAAAAGTCATTTAGACTCCAAACTAAATATTCGTAAAAAAGCTCATCGCTAAATGTAATTTTATAATCTTGTTTAGATAGTGTATCAAGTTGATTTAATATATCGTTTTTATGGTTGTTTTTGTCATAGATTAAAGCGGTAATGCCACTATTTTCATAAATTTTATTAAAATAATTTTTAATTAAGTTAATGTTTTTGGAATGTAAATCATCAAAATATGAGTAAATTTGTTCTTTGGATAAGATTATATTGTTATTTTGCCTGAAATATTGCACTTTGTTGTTTGTTATTTCATTAAGCCAAAAATTATTTAATTTTTCAAAATTAATATCAAAATTACTTGCTATAAATTTTGGAAACAAGTTGTTTTTTTCTTCTTGAAATATTACCTTTCCTATATATAAAATAGCGGTTAAATCATTAATTTTTTTATTATATTTACTACTATAGAAATTTGAAATATCATTTATTCTATCTTCAACACATAAAATATTTGTTTCTATGCCAAGATATATGGTTTTATCTGATCTATTGTTAAAAGCATATTTTTTTAAATCAGGAAGTTTAATTTTCATTCTTTAGCCTAAAAAATCTATCGTTTTTTCGACAAATCTTGCATCTCTTTCATTTGGTTGTATTTCGTAAGCATTTTCTTGCCTTTCTTTGTCATCAAATTTATAAAAGCCATCAAATAAAATTTTATAATCATCGCTTATAGAGAATCCATGTGCATAAAACAAATATCCTCTTAAAATACCTTGTCCTGGATAATAATAAGTTTCAACATAAAAATGTCTAATCTCGTGAATCATAGTTTTTATTATTTCTTTTAAATCATGTAGATTATTTTCATTAACACGTATGCGTCTTTTGTAATATTCTCCCCATTCTTCTTCATCTCCTTGGAAAAAATCTATTTCACCATTTTTTGTTATTAAATTTAGGTCTAATTTTTCACATATAGCGGTTGCAATCTTACTAATTAAATTTTTATAAATTGCTATATCCAATTTTTTACCTTGCATCAATTCATCATATTTTTCTTTCAATGTTTTAGGATTGTTTTTTTCTATAGGGCAATTTAGCAAAACATCTTTACAAGTTTGAAAATAAAAATCTCTATCTCTTTGGTAGTCTTTGAAATCATTTTCCACGCTATCTATGAAAGATTGACTACCTAGGTCAAATCTATAGTAAATATAAGCAATTTTTCCTGCTATTTGAGGATTATTTTTACAGAATGAAAAGAAATTTTCTCTCATAATAGTAAAGGTATCACCTATTTTTTTAGATAGATATTCGAAAAATTTAACAGCATCCCAAACACTTTGTATGTGTGATATTTGGTTCCATTCTTGAATATTTTTGGGATAATTTGCAAGATTAACACCATTAGTAACATTATCATCTTCTCCAATACCCACTCTAAAACTCATATCAATGATCACATAAGGATCTTGTAAAGTCGGCATTTCGCCTTCATAAGCAAATACCACAATATAATATTTTTCAAATTTAGTTTCTTTTGTTCTATAAAGAGGAAGAGAAAAGCCAATTTTATTTGTATTTTCTTGTTCAATTAAAGTTGCATTGTAATCATCATTGCACTCTAATTCTCCATCTTCATCAATATCAACTAAAGTACTAAAACTATCAAAACTTTGCAAATAATCATCCGATACAAATAATAATTGCATTTTAGCTTGACTATCACATTCAAAAAAACCCCATTTTCTTTGTATATCGTCGTTATTCTCTAAGAAAAGTTCTATATATGTTCCTGGTGCAAACGGAGCTTTAAGATCGTATATTTCCTTAGAGCTTATGTTATTCATTTATCTATCCTTTATTTCTTTTGCAAATACAATTTTATTGTTTCGTTTTTTGGGGTATTTAACTTCTAATTCGCAAAGCAATTCTTCTTCATTTGTAATATAGCTTAAATGCTTTAATAAATCTTCAAACAATACCCCATTAACTATTCCTATACTACCATTGCTACCAAATTCTCCCTTTTCATTAATGTTATAAAGA
>NZ_JANQCZ010000020.1:0-13372 GCF_024723605.1 Campylobacter sp. LMG 17559 | reverse complement strand
ATTGATGAAGTCAAAGAAAGAGTTGAGGCCGGTAGTGATAATCGCAATAGGCTTTAAATTTCTAATAATAGCAAATCTTACTAGAAGCAAAGCTATTGTTATAGCTATAATTGCAATTATAATTTGTTGAAATAACAATTTGTTTACCGCGTCAGTATATATAGATTCATCTGTAATCGAACAAATTACATATTTGGGATTTAATGCTTGATTGCAAGTTACCACTTGGGTTTTACCTGCTCCATCTTTAGCATAAAACAAGGTTTCTTCTTTGCTTGGATCAGCTAAATCAGGATTAGCTTTTATAGCGTTTGCTATATTGACACTTAAATCGTTTTTAGTAAGCATTCTTTCTTTGTCTTCATGGAAGGTTATAATACCTTCTCTATCATAAACTGCAACATAAGAGCTATTAGAGTGCCCCAGCGATAAAACATCGGTTGAAAACCTTGAAAGATCATAATCTCCTGCTGCAACACCTATAAATTTACCACTTGAATAAATTGGTGCAGCATATGTTACAGTTATTTGACCGCTAGAAGCAGAGACATAAGGATCGGTAACGATTAGTTTGCCAGCAGCCTTTGCTTCTTTATACCAAGGTCTATTTTTAGTATCATATCCACTTGTGATATCATTAATAACTTTGTTGGATCTGTAAGTTTTACCAGTGTCTTCAAATCCAATGTAAACAAGTTCAAAATCTGATGACTGTTTTAGAGTGCCTAAAATATCTATAATTTCATCTTGATGCATATTTGGTTTGGAAGAGATCGAGTGTCCAAGAGAGTTGATTGCTGCTCTTTTTGAACTACCATAAAGTTCATATACCTTTGTAACATCTAGCATTGTTTTCATCTGTATTTCATACAGATAATCATTGATTGTTTTTTTAGATTCATAGTAGTTTATAACATTAACTACGGTTAAAATTGCTATAATTAACAAACAGGTTATAAATGTTAATTTACTTGATAAGCTTTTAAAGCTGAACATAAATACCTCCATTGTAATATTTTAAATTGATTAAATCAGACTCAGTTTTATATCATATTGATTATAAAAATATTATTAATTTTAATAATAAGTTTATTTGATTATTGTAATTTTTTATATATATTTAAGCTTTAATAGGTATAATTTCAATTTTATATGCGGGAATAGCTCAGGGGTAGAGCACAACCTTGCCAAGGTTGGGGTCGCGAGTTCGAATCTCGTTTCCCGCTCCATTATCACCCGCCCGGGTGGTGGAATTGGTAGACACAAGGGACTTAAAATCCCTCGGAATTTTTCTTCCGTGCCGGTTCAAGTCCGGCCTCGGGCACCACTTTTTGGTAACTCAAGGCGACATAGCCAAGCGGTAAGGCATGGGCCTGCAAAGCCTTGATCTCCGGTTCGAATCCGGATGTCGCCTCCAATGCGATGTTAACACTTGATATTTTTATTCTTTCGGGAGATGGCTGAGTGGTCGAAAGCGGCGGTCTTGAAAACCGTTGAGGGTCACACCTCCAGGGGTTCGAATCCCTTTCTCCCGGCCACTTTAACATAATTTTTCATATTTTTGTTTTCACATTTAAAAGATATTTCTTAATTTCTCTAAGAAATTAAGAAAATTATTCTAAGTCTAAAACCCCGCCTTTGCTAGCATTGCTTACAAGCTTTTGATACATTTTAAGCCATCTTGAATTTATTTGTTTATTTGGCATTTTAAAGTTTGCTTTGCGTTTGGCGATTTCATCTTGGTTTAAATTTGCATTGATACTGTAATTATCCACATCAATTTCTATCTCATCGCCATCTTCTAAAAGCGCTATAAGTCCACCTTCTGCAGCTTCAGGAGAAATGTGACCTATACTAAGCCCTCTTGTAGCTCCGCTAAAACGACCATCTGTTATAAGTGCTACTTTGGCACCAAGTCCCATGCCTGTGAGCAATGAGGTTGGACTAAGCATTTCTTGCATGCCAGGTCCACCCTTTGGTCCTTCATAGCGTATCACACACACATCACCTTCTTTAACTTTACCTTTTATAATGCCTTTAATGGCTTCTTCTTGAGAATTAAAACAAACCGCTTTACCTTTGAATTTACGTTCACCCATAATACCTGCAGTTTTTATCACACAGCCTTGTTCTGCTAAATTTCCAAAAAGTATAGCAAGTCCACCTACATTTGAATAGGCATTGTCTATTTTTCTTATAATATTTTCATCTTTAATGCTAGCATTCTCAATGCGTTCTTTTAAAGTTTTTCCGCCAATATCTAGAGTATCAAGTTCTAAAATATGGCCTGGTTTTTTAGCTATTTCAGCCATTACTGCACTTACTCCACCTGCTTTGTGTATATCTTCCATATAAACAGTATTTAAAGATGGAGCAATTTTGGCTATATGAGCCACATTAGCACTGATGTGATTGAGTTCTTTTATATCCAAATTTACACCTGCTTCATAAGCAATGGCAAGCATATGTAAGATAGTATTTGAGCTTCCACCCATAGCCATATCAACAACTAAAGCATTGTTAATGGACTTTTTAGTAATGATATTGCGAATTTTAAAACGCTCATCTAGGGCAATCTCGCAAATTCTACGCGCAGCCTTTCTTAAAAGCTCTTCTCTTTCTTTGCTAAGTGCTAAAATAGTTCCATTTCCTTCAAGCGCTATGCCCATAGCTTCACATAAAGTATTCATAGAATTTGCAGTAAACATACCCGAGCAAGATCCACCGCTAGGACAAGCTTTGCATTCTATATCTTTTAAATCATCTTCATTGATTTTTTTAGCCTCATAAGCTCCCACTGCTTCAAAAACAGAACTTAGACTGATTTTTTCTCCGTGTTTATTTACTCCTGCTCGCATAGGCCCACCGCTCACAAAAATAGTCGGCACATTAACTCTTAAAGCCCCCATGAGCATACCTGGAGTGATTTTATCACAATTTGGGATACAAATTAGTGCATCAAGTTGGTGTGCATTCATCACTGTTTCAATAGAGTTTGCAATGATTTCACGACTTGGCAAAGAATAAAGCATACCATCATGCCCCATAGCAATGCCATCATCTACACCTATAGTATTAAATTCAAAAGGAATGCAACCATTTTTGCGGATTTCATCTTTGATGATCTTTGCATATTCATTTAAGAAAAAATGTCCCGGGATGATATCTATATAGCTATTTGCAACACCTATAAAAGGTTTGTCAAAATCCTCATCATTTAAGCCACATGCTCTAAGTAAAGAACGATTTGGTGCTTTTAAATGTCCTTTTTTGATCGCGTCACTTCTCATTTGTATCCTTTTTTAAAGTAAAAACTATCATTTTATGCTTTTATTTTGCAATTTTTGCTTAAATTTTTTAAACTTAAATGGTATTTTAAAGAAAATTATTTAAAATGTGCAATTATTTTGATTTAAGGAATGTAATGCTTTTAACTAATCCGGTATTTATAGGCGTTGTATTAATGACGCTTTTGTGTTTTTTTAGGTTTAATGTTTTGCTTAGTGTTTTGCTTTCTGGGCTTTTTGTAGGCGTTTGGTCTAAATTTATGCATATAGAGCATTTAACTTTGATGGAGTTTTTTACCCAACTTCCACAAGCTATGATGGATTCTATGAAAATTTTAATCGATGGTATGCAAGGAAATTTACAAACAGCACTAAGTTATATTTTACTTGGAGCGGTGGCTGCTGCTATATCAAAAACTAATTTAACGGCATATTTGATTAAAATAGTTTCGCATTATATTTCACATAAAAAATACTTACTTATACTTTCTTTGGCATTTATTGCTTGTTTTTCACAAAATTTAATCCCTATCCACGTGGCTTTTGTGCCTTTATTGATCCCACCTTTGTTAAAGCTTTTTAATAAATTAAAAATAGACCGTAGAGCCATAGCTTGTGCGCTAACTTTTGGACTTACAACTCCTTATATGGTAGTGCCTTTAGGTTTTGGGCTTATTTTTCAAACTTTGCTTGTGGATAATTTAAATTCAAATGGAGTGCAAATTAGCCTAGGAGAAGTTTCTCAAACTATGGCTTTTGCGGCTATTTGTATGCTAGTTGGTTTGTTTTTGGCTGTGTTTGTATTTTATGCTAAACCAAGAGAATATCAAGAAGAGCAAATTGCCAAAATGGACTTTGAAAATCTAAAAATGAGTAAAAAAGAATGGGGTGTTTTAGCTGGTCTTTTGCTGACTTTGATTTTGCAAATTTTAACGCATAATTTACCTTTATCAGGGCTTTTAGGTTTTGTATTGATGGTGGTTTTGGGCGGAGTAGAATATAACAAAGTTAATCTAGTTTTTGATGATGGACTTAAAATCATGGGTTATATAGCCTTTGTAATGCTTGTTGCTTCAGGGTATGGAGAGGTTCTAAAGCAAAGTGGGGGTATAGCTGAGCTTGTAAAAACAAGTGTGCCTTTTATGGAACAAAGTCACTTTTTAGCTATTTTTATCATGCTAGCTATAGGGCTTTTAATTACCATAGGCATAGGTAGTTCTTTTGGTACTATTCCTATCATCGCTGCTTTATTTTGCCCTATATGTATAGAGCTTGGTTTTTCACCTGCTGCGATTATTTTTATCATCGGTGTTGCTGGAGCTTTAGGCGATGCAGGATCGCCTGCTAGTGAGACGACTTTGGGAGTGAGTGTAGGGCTTAATGCAGATAAGCAAGGTGATCACATCAAAGATACTTGTATACCAACCTTTTTATGCTTTAATGGCTCTTTACTTATCTTAGGTAGTGTTATAGCATTTTGCTTGCTTTAATATTAAAAGTCTAAAAAGGCTTTTAATATTCAAATTCTTCCACATAACCACAATCAATTGTAAGAATTTTCATTTGGAATGATTTTATAAACTCGATTATAGGTTCAACTCCACCATAAGGAAAAGAAATGGGGTAAAAATATAATTTGGCAATATTTTCCTCTATTTTTTCTATGGAGTGAAAATAATACTCTCCATTTCCTATACAATCAAAAATATCATCAAATTCCCAGCAATCTTTGCTTGAGAAATATTCTAATTCTTTTTTGCTATAAAAATTATATATACTTTCATCTTTTAAAATTTTAATATAATTAAATAACTCACATAATCTTTTAAAAGACTTTTCATTATTAATGATAAACTTAATAAAACAAAATTTTTCCATTTTTAATACATTAGCAAAATTCCGCTTGAGAGTCTGCTTGAAGATTTATTATACTCAATAAGACTCTCGCCATATCCGTTAAAATACTGAGTGTAAATATACAAGCCATTGTTAGAAATTTTATAAGCTCCGCTTAGCTCCACTGCACCGCGGTTATTAGCAAAATTTAAATTATTACGCCATAAGATATTGATAAAATAATCATCTTGAGTATAAGCAAGATTGATATCAAAATTACCCAAATATTTTTCTATATCAGGATTATCATCCTCTGAGCTTTTTTCAGGAATTCTTAGCCAAACCCTAGGTATGAACACAAAGTCCCCAAAAAACCACGCATTGCTTAGATAAATTCTATTCCAAGATCTTGATTTTGGATCATCTTGTCCATTTGATTCGTGTAATAAGCCAACGCGTACATTTTTTAAATTTTCAAAAGCTCCATGCCCACTTATAGGAAAATTGATGAAAAATTCAGGCAAATAATTAGTTTCTCTAAAAGGCGATGAATGCTCATAAAGCTGCCACCACGAAATTTGTGTATAAGCTATGTTGTAACTTTCATTTAAACCCAAAAGATTTTCAAAAAGAGTTTTTTTAAGACTAATTTGAAATTTAGTTTCAGTGCTTTTATAATCTCTTTTGCTAAAACTATAAGAAACAGGCATAAAATAACTAAGATTATGCGTGCTAATACCAAAAGGATTGTATGATTTTTCTGTGCCAAGGTAATTTGCTAAGGCTTCGCTTCTTGGGTTAAAATCATCTATTTTATGTTCTTTTGTTGTATTTTGCTCATTATTAAGAGAAAGTTCTAAATTTTTTGTTTTTGCTGTATCTTTTAAAGCTAAGCTTTTATAAATTTGCATAGCCTTTTTATACTCACCTTGCCTTTCATATTCTAAGGCTTGATTGATTAAATCCTCATTTGCTAAAGCACTAAAAGCACATAGTATGGGTAAGATTGTCTTTTTCATGAAGCCACTTTTTGTATTCGTTTAAATAATTTAAATTTATAAACTCATTTTCATTTTCAAACTCTATAAATTCTGCTTTCATTGTATCACAAAAAAGGGCTAGTTTGTGGTTATTTTCTTGTAAAAATTGCAAAGTTTTTTCAAAATTTCTACTATGATAAAATCCGCACAAATAATGCTTGTGTTTTTTTGTGCTTGCTAAGAGTATATTTTGTGCTTTTAGATGATGAAAAAGTTTATAAATACTTTCTTTGCTTATACTCGGAGTATCTACACTAAGGATAAATACATAGGTATTTTGAAAATGTTTAAGTATAGAATTTAAGGCAATGAGTGGAGAATAGTTGTTTAAATCCTCATCTAAAATAAGTGCTAAGTTTTTTTGATGAAATTTATCTTTTTTAGCGCTAATAAAAACTTGATTAAAAATTCTTGACATTTTTTCATACTGATAAAGAGTTAAGTTTTTATCATCTACTTGCAATAAGCTTTTATCTTCTCCCATGCGTGAAGACTTTCCGCCACATAAAATCACACAAGGATAGGGAATTTTTTCACTCATAAAAACCTCATAAATTCATCAAAATATTTTATAATACATTTATGAAATATACAGATTTAATACAAATAAAAGATTATTTTAAACAATTTCAAAGGCTAAATTATCTCAAACGCCTTGATGATAATATCTTAGAGCTTAGCTTAGATCATCAAGCTTTTATACTAGATTTAACACGCGGAAAAAGTGGAATTTACCAAGATAAGCTCCAAGCAAAAGTCTATAACGCACCTTTTGATTTTATGTTAAAAAAATACTTCTCTAATGCAAAGATTTTAAATTTAGAAGTATTAGAAAATAATAGAATTTTATCTTTTGAAGTTTTATCAGAAAAATCTTACAAAGCTTATGGGGCTAAGATTTATTTTGAATTTACAGGAAAAAACACCAATGTCATCATCACAGATACTAATGATATTATCATAGAAGCTTTGCGTCATATAGATAAAAGTTATCGTATTGTAAAAATAGGCGAAAAACTCCAAGCTTTAAAAGCTTATGAGATTAAAGAAGAATTTGTAAAGATTGATGATTTTAATGTGTATTTTAAAGAAAGTGCTAAAAAGTTACAGCAAGAGCGCTTAAAAGATATAAAAGAAAATAAACTTTTAAATGTAGATAAAAAAATTTTTACCCTTAAAGAGAGTATAGAAAAATTAGAACAAGAAAGCAATTTATTAAAAAAAGCTCAAGAGTTAAGCCAAAAGGCAGATGTTTTATTTGCTAATTTAAATTCTTTAAAAGATTATCAAAGAGAATTTATTTTGCAAGATTTTAATGCAAATGAGCTTGCTTTTAAGCTTGAAGATACACCTAAAAATAGTGCGAATGAATTTTACAAAATGGCTAAAAAGCTAAAACAAAAGGCTAAAAATATCAACATAGAAAGAGAAATTTTAAGTGAAAAACTTGATTTTTTAATTAACTTAAAAGATTTAATTACTAAAAGCACTTCTTTGCGAGAATTAGAAGTTTTAGTGCCTAAAAAAACCAAAAAAACCAAAAAAGAAGAGTTAAATGCAAGGGTTAGTAGCTTTTATTTTGATGAGTTTAAAATCAGCGTAGGACGCAATGAAAAAGCTAATGAGTATTTATTAAAAATAGCTAAAAAAGATGATATTTGGTTGCATGTGAAAGATTATCCTAGTGCGCATGTGATCATTACTTCAAATAAATTAAAAATAAGTCAATTAGTGCTAGAATTTGCCGCAAAGCTTTGTGTGGAATTTTCCAAGCTAAGCTCTGGAGCTTATTTGGTCGATTATACGAGTAAGAATTTTGTTAAGGTTAGAGAAAAGGCTTTTGTAAATTATACAAATTATAAGACTATAAGCATTTTAAAGGAGTGAATATGCCTATAAGTCCCATAGGTGGCGTTAATTATGCTAACCAAAATGCACCAGTACACTCAGCACAAGCAAGTAATGAACTAGCAAAAGATTCTTTTGCAACTTTAGTAAATATGAGTGAGTTTCAAGCAAAAGAAAAGGCAGTTGAAAAACTTGAAAAAGTTAATCAAACCCACGAAGTAAGCGATGAAGTAAAAGAAAGACAAGAGGAAGAAAGGAAACATTCTAAACATCATCAAGAACAAGAGCAAGAAGATGAAGATGAACAAGAAGAGCAAGAAGTAGTTAAAAAAAGCTCTCATTTGCTTGATTTAAGTATATAGAAAGGATAAAAATGTTTTCAAAGACAAGAATTTTTAGTGCTATTGTGATGATAGCTGTGATAGCTGTTGTTGCTTTAGTGGATAATTTTTTGATTAATTTTGCTATTTTTGGTGTTTTATTGTTTTTGGCATTTAATGAAGCAAAGGCTATGTTTAAAAGCAAACATGCAAGTGCTTTTGTGGCTTTGTGTATTTTTGCAATAGGAGCATTTTTAGATAAACCTTTTTTTATAGGCCTTATGGCTTTGATTTTGATTTTGGGATATTTAGTTTATAAAAAAAGTGAAAATTTAAATGAGCTTATGCCTTATATATATCCTACTTTACCTATTTTAATGCTTTATCAAGTATTAAGCTATGAGGGTATGTTTGTATTGTTTTGGCTTATAGTGATTGTCGTTGCTTGCGATAGTGGGGCGTATTTTATAGGAAAACTCATTGGTGAGAGAGCTTTTTCTCCAACAAGCCCAAATAAAACCTTAGAAGGTGTAGTAGGTGGCATAGTTTGTGCAGGGATTTTAGGAACTATCATAGGTTCTTTTGAATTTAGCTTAGTAAAAAGTATTTATATATCTTTAATAGTAGCTATTTTTACTGTGATAGGGGATTTGCTTGAGAGTTATTTTAAAAGACAAGCAGGCGTTAAAGATAGCGGTAATTTAATCCCAGGGCATGGGGGAGTTTTAGATAGAATTGATGCTGTTATCATTGCAGCATTTGCAATGGCAACTTTAGTATGATTGTACTTGGAAGCACAGGAAGTATAGGGGTTAATACTCTTTTTATTGCCAAAGAAAAAAACATAAGCATAGAGGCCTTATCTTGTGGTAAAAATATCAAGCTTTTAAATGAGCAAATAACTCTTTTTAAGCCTAAATTTGTATGCATACAAGATGAAAAAGATAAAACCTTGGTTGATCATGATAAGATTTTTTGCGGCCAAGAGGGCTTAAAAGCGATGATAGCTGAGTGTAAAAGCTCTTTGGTGGTAAATGCTATAGTAGGTTTTGCAGGCTTAAGTTCAAGTCTTATGGTGCAAAAGCTTGGTAAAATTTTAGCCTTGGCAAATAAAGAAAGCCTAGTGGTAGCAGGGAAATTTTTTGACACTTCTAAGGTTAAAGCTATAGATAGCGAACACGCAGCGTTAAAGTGTTTAATAGATAAAAGAAAAAATATTAAAAAACTTTTCATCACAGCAAGTGGAGGAGCCTTTTATAATTATAAAATCAAAGATTTAAAAAATGTTAGCGTAAAAGAAGCTCTCAAGCATCCTAACTGGAGTATGGGGGCTAAGATCACTATAGATAGTGCTAGTATGTGTAATAAGCTTTTTGAAATCATTGAAGCTTATCATCTTTATGGTATTAAGCAAATAGATGCTTTGATAGAAAGAAAATCTTTAGTGCATGCTTTGTGTGAGTTTAAAGACGGTGGTATAAGTGCGTATTTTTCTCATGCAAATATGCGTTTGTCTATAGCTCAAGCGATTTTAGATGAGCATGATCAAAGCTTTATAGAAAATTTAGATTTATTAGCCATGCCAAGTTTAAAATTTGAAAAAATTAGTTTAAAAAAATATCCTATATTTTCACTCAAAGATGAGCTTTTGAAAGAGCCTGATTTGGGTGTGATTATAAATAGTGCAAATGAGTATATGGTGTATCAATTTTTAGCCCAAAAAGCACAGTTTTTAGACATAGCTAAAGGAATTTTTAAAGCATTAGATTATTTTAGTGTGCCAAAGATTAACCAAATTGAAGATGTTTTTGAGTATGATAAACAAGTAAGGCTTTATTTAGATAAGGAAATGAAGTGAGATATTTTTTAAGTGTTTTGATTTTTATAAATGCAGTTTTTGCTTTAGAATTTAGTGTGAAAGAAAATGGAAAAAGTTTAGATGATAATAACACAGTTTTAATCCTTGGAGGCATACAAGGAGATGAGCCAGGCGGGTTTCATGCAGCTAGTTTGCTTTTGAGTGATTATAATATCACTAAAGGTAAAATCATCGTTGCGCCAAATTTAGCTTTTGAAAGTATTATTGCTAGAAATAGAGGAAATTTTGGAGATTTAAATAGAAAATTTGCTCATATAGATGAAAGCGATCCTGATTTTCACACTATAGAGCGTATAAAAAAGCTTATTTTGGATCCTGAAGTTAATATGGTTGTAAATTTACACGATGGAAGCGGTTTTTATAGACCACAATATGAAAGCAAAGATAAAAACCCAAACCGCTGGGGTAACACTAGCATTATCGATCAAAGTGAGGTAAATTCTACTAAATATGCAGACTTAGAAAGCATAGCTAAAGAAGCGGTGGAAAATATCAACAAAGCTTTGGTAAAAGAAGAACATCAATATCATTTAAAAAACACCAAGACCCAAGAAAGCAATGACAAAGATATGCTAAAGGCTTTAACTTATTTTGTAGTGTCAAATCACAAAGCAGCCTTTGCTAATGAAGCGAGCAAAAATTTACCTACACATTTAAGAGTGTATTATCATCTTTTGGCGGTGGAGTATTATCTAAAAAAGGCAAATATAGAATTTCAAAGAACTTTTGAGCTAACTCCAAATGGAGTTTATAGAGCTATTGAAAAGCCTTTAGAAGTAAGACTTTTTAATGATAAAATTTTACTTTATCTTGACAAACCTACTAATGCCATAAATTTTTTGCCTTTTCCTGTTAATCAAGCTTTAAATTATGAAGCAAGCAATGAGATTACAGCAGTGATTTCAAACGCTAATTCATATTCAGTCAATTACGGCAATCGCTTGCAAACAAGATTATATCCTGAATACTTTGAGTTTTCAAATGCGCTAGATAGTGTTGAAATGATAGTAGATGGAAAAAATATACAAACAAATTTTGCTCAAAAAATCATGGTAAAAAATAGCTTTAAAATTCCTTCCATTGTAGGTGTAAGGGTTAATGTCATAGGTTTTGATAGGGGTAATGATGAAAGTGGTATAGAGATAAGTAAAAATCAAATGCAAAGTCGTTATTCTTTAGATAAAAAAAGAAAAATTTATAGAGTGGAATTTTATGAATTAAAAAATGCTAATTTAGCAGATCAAGCCTTAGAAAAAAAGACAAATTTTAAAGAAATCAAAAAAGCAAACATACCTGCAAAAGCCATAGAAAAAGCAGAGCAAAAAGACAAATTTATCGGTATGATCTTAGTGGAATTTCAATGAAAAGCTTAATCCTTGCCATAGAAAGCTCTTGTGATGATAGTTCTATTGCTATCATAGATAAAAACAGCTTTGAATGTATTTTTCATACAAAGATTTCTCAAGAAAATGCCCATAGTGTTTATGGTGGGGTAGTGCCTGAGCTTGCAGCAAGATTACACAGTGAAGCTTTACCTAAAATCTTAGAAAAATGTCAAAAATACTTTGATAAGCTTTGTGCCATAGCAGTTACAAATGAACCTGGTCTTAGTGTGAGTTTGATAGGTGGAGTAGCTATGGCTAAAATGCTTGCCATTAGTTTAAAATTACCACTTATAGCGATTAACCACTTAAAAGGACATATTTATTCTATGTTTTTAGATAAAAAAGCTAGTTTTGATATGGGTGTGTTGCTTGTAAGTGGTGGGCATACTATGGTGCTTTTTATCGATGAGCAAGGTAAAATCACAGAGCTAGCAAGAACAACCGATGATAGCTTTGGAGAAAGCTTTGATAAAGTAGCTAAGATGATGGGGCTTGGTTATCCTGGTGGGGCCATCATAGAAAATTTAGCTAAAAATGCAAAAGAAAGTGATTTAGAATTTAGCATACCCTTACTTCATTCTAAAGACTTAGCTTATAGTTTTTCAGGACTTAAAAACCAAGTGCGTTTGGAAATTTTAAAAGAAGAGTTAAACTTAGAGCGTAAAAGTAAAATCGCCTTTGCATTTCAAAAAGCAGCCATAGCGCATATTTTAAACAAGTTAGAAAAAATTTTTAAAGAGTATAAATTTAAGCGTTTTGGTATAGTAGGTGGAGCTAGTGCAAATTTAAGCCTAAGAAGTCAAATAGAGCGTTTATGCCAAAGCTATCAATGTGAGCTTTTGCTAGCTCCACTTGAGTATTGCTCAGATAATGCTTTGATGATAGCAAGGGCAGCTTGTGAGGCTTATGAGCGTAAAGAATTTGTAAGTATTGAAGATGATCTTATAAGCCCTAAAGTAAAAAACTTACAAGGCGTATTATGAAAAAGGCTTTTACTATTATAGAGCTTGTGTTTGTGGTGATTATACTTGGGGTTTTAGCTGCGGTTGCTTTGCCAAAATTTAGCACAAGTAAAGATGAAGCAAGTACAACTCAAGCTTTGGGAAATTTAAAAACTTTTATCAATGATGTAAGTTCTTATGTACTAAAAAATGAAAGTCTTTCAAGTATAGCTTTGATGAGTAATGTAGCAAATATAAAAAATGAAGATTTATCAAATTTGCAAAATTCCACCAAAGAGCTTGATTTTAGTGTAGGAAATGATGAACAGTGTTTTAAGGTGCTTTTTGTGGATAAAGAAAGCATTTTACTTTTAGCACTTATAGTAGATAATGCTCAAAAAAGCAAAGTCCAAAATATAGCAGATTTAAAAAATCAAGCTTTGAAAGATCCTAAAAATCAAAGTATAAAAACTCAACTAGATGAGGCTTTAAATGCTTTTAGTCAAAGCGAATTTTCAAGCACTTCAAAGTCTAAGGCTTGCCAAAGTTTAATCCACTCTAAAGCTTTTAAAGACTTGGCTACTAGGGTGTATTTTTTAAGTGGTAGTTAAAAATACACCCCACCACTTAAATATAATTTCATTCTATGCTCATCATCGTATTTATATTGATGTAATGCTCTTGCTGCATCAAGCTTTATATAATACTCATTAGTTTTATTATAAAGTACTTGTAAACCTACTGCATCTAAAAAATGCTCATCTGCTAATCTACTTCCTGAATCTTTTTCATACCAAGCATAACCTACATCATAAAAAGGAGTAAAATAAAAATTC
>NZ_JANQCZ010000019.1:0-18743 GCF_024723605.1 Campylobacter sp. LMG 17559 | reverse complement strand
GATTTCATTCATATTAGAACCAACTTTTTGTTCTAATACATTTAGCATTTCATTAAGATAATTTTTAAGTTCAAGCAATTGAGGGTGTGCTGGCATAGCAGTGATTCTTGCAGCTAAATTACCACCTTCAACCTCTCTAACGGTTTCTACTGATTGTTCTACTGCTTTAGCATCTTGTTCTAATGCATTTTTAGTTTTAGTGATGTTTTCATTGATAGCTTTTGCTATTATTTCAAATTCATCGTTGCTTTTAACATCTATCATAGCAGAATCTTTAGTTTTATGATTGATGAAATCAAAGAAAGAACTAAGACCATTTTGTATAGCTTGTAAAGGTGATAGATAATAAGAGATGATGAAATAAAGTAAAACAATACTTGCAATACTTGTAAAAATAACAATAATGGTTTGAATGTAAGCTATTTTTAGTGCAGGTGTTTCTATTACTTCTACATCTTCACCAGCACAAGTTGTATAACCATCAATTTTTACACAAATACCAAATCTATCGCCACCATTTTGAGTGGTATAATTAAAAATATTATAATCTCCAGCATTTTCATAAGCTTTAGCTACTGTAACTATATCTGGATTTTGCTCTCCACCAACTAATGATTTATCAGTTGATGCAAATACAGTATAAGCATGATCAAATACAAAAGTTCTTCCTGGTAATTCGTTAAATTTTTCTTGTAAGTCTTTAACCAAAACATCAATTGCTAATACCCCTATAAATTTACCATCTTTAATTAAGGGCATAGCATAGGTAAAACATGGCAATCCTGTTGTTGCATCAATATAAGCTGCTGTGATATATAAGCCATTTTTCTTTCTAGCTTCTATATAGAATTCTCTTGTGGTAGCATCATAATTGTCAGCTTTTCCATAAATTCCATAGTCTAAACCTTTACTATCACTATCTGGATCGCTTACTATTAATTCTCCATTTGATTGAGCTATATAGACAGCCAAATAGCTGTTTATATCTCTAACGGTTTTAAGTAAATCACCTGTGTTTTCCATAAGCTTTTCTTGGGTATTAAGTTCGTTATATGGAAGTCTTAAAATAGCTTGAGAAAGTTGCTCTAAAGAATGAGTATGGAGACTTTTAAAATCTCTCATTGATTTTTCTGCAACTTTTACATAGTTAGTTTCAGCATTAACCACTTCATGGTTTAAAGCTTTTTTTGTAAAAATAAAACTAATAATTCCAAGTACTATCAAACAGATGATAGCTATAATATTAGCAATTAATGAAATTTTTAATTTAATACTTTTCATTAAATACCCCCCCCCATTTTTTTTATTTGCAATGTTGAAATTTGGTTTTATTATAACATTAAAATCAAAAATGTACAAATATTATCTAAATGATAAATTTTTATATTAATGTTTTTAAGAGTTTAGAGCATGCCCGCGAGAGTATAGTATAAGTCTCATTAAAATCTCCGCTATACCAAGGATCAGGAACTTCATCATATCCTAATTCTAAAGCATAAGAAGTGATTTTGTGAATTTTGTGTTTAAAATTTGGAAAATTTTTAACTACATCATTATAATTAGAATTATCCATAACGATAATAAGATCATTTTCTTCACACATTTTTAAGCTTAGCTTTTGACTGCAAAATGGCTTGGAGTTGATATTTTTACTATTTAACATGGCTTTGGTTTTATAGTGTATATCCTCTCCATCATGATAACCTGAAGTGCCTGCGCTAGAAACAGTAAATTTATCGTTTAAATTTACTTTTATTAAAAGATCTTTCATAATAAATTCAGCCATGGGAGAACGACAAATATTCCCTAAGCAAACAAAAATAATTTTAGTCATTTTTTCCTCAAAAATTGTGTAGTTTTTTCAAAATTATAGCAGTATTTCAAAATATTTTTTAAGATTAATTAAAACTAAGATATAATTTTTCATTAATGGGGAGCTTTTGCTGAGAGGAAGTTAGACTTCGACCCTTGAGAAGTTTGGTAATGCGAACTTTGAATTCTTGCAAAAACTTTCCTTTTTTATAAAAAAGGATAAAAATGATACAAGCAAAAACAAAAACTAAAATTCCTATCTTAACTATAGCAGGAAGTGATTGTAGCGGTGGGGCTGGCATACAAGCTGATTTAAAAACTTTTAGCGCTCATAATTTATTTGGTATGAGTGTAGTTTTAAGTGTTGTGGCTGAAAATACTGCAAGGGTGATTTCTTGTTTTGATATACCCACTAAGATAATAGATGAGCAAATGTTAGCAGTTTATGAAGATATAGAGCCAGCTGCTGTGAAAATTGGGATGCTAGGTTCAAAAAAAATTATAACTTGTGTAAAAGAAAATTTATTACGCTTTAAAGCCAAAAATGTAGTGATTGATCCTGTGATGTTTGCAAAAAATGGCTATGCTTTAATGCCTTTGGAAAATTGTCAGTTTTTTAAAGATGAAATTTTATCTTTAGCTGATGTACTTACGCCAAATATACCTGAGGCTGAATTTTTATGTGATTTTAAAATACTCAATGAGGAGGATATGAAAAAAGCTGCTATAAAGCTTTTCAAAGAAGGTGCAAAAAGTGTTTTGATTAAAGGTGGGCATAGTAAAAATAATACCAATGATGTTTTTTATGATGGAAAGGAATTTAGTATTTTTAAAGCAGAAAAAATCAACACAAAAAACACACATGGCACAGGTTGTACATTAAGTTCAGCTATAGCTAGTAATCTTGCCTTAGGTAAAGAAAAGCATGAAGCTATAAAGCTTGCTAAAGATTATGTATATGGGGCTATATTAAATTCCTTAGCACTTGGAAAAGGTTGTGGTCCAACAAATCATTTTTATCAATTTGATAAGGAATAAAAAATGATTAAAATAGTAAGAGAAAAAAATCCTTTGATTCATCATATTACTAATTATGTTACAGCTAATGATTGTGCGAATGTAACTATAGCAATGGGAGCAAGTGCTGCTATGGCTGATTTTTATGAAGAACAAACTGATTTTGCTAAAATAAGCTCAGCTTTAGTATTAAATACAGGCACTATTAATCAGCTTGTAGCAAATTCTATGTTAAAAGCAACCAAAGAATATGCTTTATTAAACAAACCTATAGTTTTTGATCCTGTTGCTTTGGGTGTGAGTAAGGCAAGAGACGGGATTAATTTTGAATTGCTTAATCTAAAAGGCATTAGTATTGTTAAAGCAAATGCGTCTGAAATGGCTAGTGTTATAGGTTTAGATGGTAAAGCAAGAGGGGTTGATAGTACTTTTGTGATTAATGATGAGTTTTTAGAAAAAGCTAGAGAGTACTCATATAAAACTAAGCGTGTTTTAGCTATAACTGGAAAAATTGATTATATTATAAATCAAGAGCGTATTGCAAAAGTTTATAATGGCTCTATTATGGCTACTAAAATAACTGGAGCAGGTTGTATGTGTGCTTCTTTGTGTGGAGTTTTTGCAGGAGCATTAGAAGATAAATTTCAAGCTAGTTTATATGCTTTACTAAGTTTTGGTATAGCTAGTGAAATCGCTCA
The DNA here is from genome assembly GCF_024723605.1 of Campylobacter sp. LMG 17559. Lineage (NCBI taxonomy): Bacteria > Pseudomonadati > Campylobacterota > Epsilonproteobacteria > Campylobacterales > Campylobacteraceae > Campylobacter > Campylobacter sp. LMG 17559. The sequence continues at coordinate 15,216 of NZ_JANQCZ010000019.1, read as the reverse complement.
AGAGCTTTCTAGTGGAAGTGGTAGTTTTAGAGTGAATTTAATCGATGCTTTAAGTAATTTAAATGATGAAGAAATTAAAAAAAGAGCTAAATATGAAATCATTTAAAATTTATCTTGTTGCAAGCAAGGGTGAGAAAAGTGAAAGTGAGTTTTTAAATATTTTAGAAGCTTCTTTGAAAGCCAAGATTGATATTTTACAACTTAGGGAAAAAAATCTTAGCACTTTAGAATTTTATAATCTTGCTTTAAAAGTTAAAACTTTGTGTGAAACATATAATACACCTTTTGTGATAAATGATAGAATCGATATAGCCATGGCTGTGAATGCAAATGGAGTGCATATAGGTCAAAAGGATATGCCTTTAAAAAAAGCAAGAGAACTTTTAGGTGAAGATAAAATCATAGGAATTACGATCAATCATAAAAGTGAGCTTGCTAATACTCAAGGCGCTACTTATCTTGGAGTAGGGGCTGTTTTTGCTACGCCTAGTAAGCAAGATTGTGTTGTACTTGGTATAGATGGATTAAAAGAAATTACTAGTTTAAGTTCTTTACCTATTGTGGCTATAGGTGGGATAGATGAGGCTAATTTAAATTTGCTTAAAGATTGTAATATACAAGGTATAGCTGTAGTTAGAGCAATTATGCAAGCAAGTGATCCTTATATGGCAACTTTAAATTTAAGATCAAGTTTTGATAAAACTTTTATAGGAAAATAATGATTTATTTTATAGGGGATAAAGAATTTGATGGCGTTAAGACTATAAGATTAAATGAAATCAAATTTCTTGATTTTGAAGTGAATTTAAAAGAATTTGATTGTTTGATCATTAGCTCTAAGAACGCACTCAAAGCATTAATTTTAAGTAAAAGTAAAATTGATTTTGATATTAAACTTTATACTGTGGGGCAAAAAAGTGCTGATTTTGCAAAAGAACTTGGTTTTAAAAATGTCAAATATCCCAGTAAAGCTTATGGTAAAAATTTAGCTAGCGAGTTTTTATCTGAGTTTAAAAATAAAAAATGTCTTTATTTAAGAGCTAAGAAAATTAGCTCAGGCCTTGATGAGGTTTTATTAAATGAAAATATCTCTTTAAAACAATTAATTGTTTATGAAAATGTAGCCATAGAGCCTAAAAAAGATGAGTTAAAAATACAACATCCTAGTGTTTTTATCTTTAGTGCTCCTTCAAGCATAGAGCAATTTTTGAAATTTTTTGCATTAAAAAACGAAGATAAAGTTGTAGTTATAGGTCAAAGTACAGCTTTAAAGCTCCATAATTTTAAAAATTTATATATATGTGAAAAGCAAGATCTAAACTCTTGTTTAAATTTGGCTAAGAGTTTAGATTTTTAAAAGTATTATATAGTAAAATTGAAGCAATAAAAATCATACAAACATCCCCCACCAAAGTAGCTAGCCAAACTCCATTTACTCCTAAAAATTGCGTTAGTATAAATAAAGATAAGAATGGAAAAACAAGACTTTGGGTAATAGAAATTCCTAAAGAAAGCAAAGGTTTATCAAGTGCTGTGAAAAATGAAGCGCAAAGTTTTCCAAACCAGGAAAATAAAAACGAAAAAGAAAAAAATATTAAGGCATTTTGTGCTATATGGATAAAATCTTGGTTGTTATCTTTGTTAAAAACACTTACTATAAGGTTATTGAAAAAATAAACAAATAAAAATGCTATTGTGCTTACACCCCAAGAAGCAAAAAACATTCTTTTAAAAATAGCTTGAATTCTTGCGATATTTTTGTGTCCATAATTATAACTTAATGCAGGTTGCATAGCATCACACATAGCTAAAACTAGCATAAAAACAAAAGTGCTAAGATATAAAATCACTGAAAATGCTGCAACAGCTGTATTTCCAGAAAGTTCAAGTAAAAAAGCATTAGCTAAGATAGTATAAAAAGAACTAGAAATATTGGAAAAAAATTCAGATGAGCCATTATAGAGTATATTTTTTAGTATTTGTAGCTTGATTATTGGCTTTTTAAATTTTAAAACTAAATCTTTAAAAACAAAAGGTAATATCCCCAAAATGCTTCCTAAAAACATCCCTATACAAGTTGCTAAAGCTGCTGAAAAAAGCCCCCAATCAAAAACCACTATAAAAAGCCAATCAAGAAAAATATTGCTCAAAGCAGTAATGACATTAACCATCATACTATAAAAAGTTTTTCCACAGATTCTAAGGTAATTATCCATGGCAAAAGCTAACATCGTAAAGGGAGCAAAAATAGCAAAAATTTGCATATATTCAGCAGATAAGCTTTGAATATTCTCATCAGCTCCCATAAAAGCACTTAATGCTTTTGCTAAGAAAAATCCTAAAATTCCCATTAAACAAGAAATTGCAAAAATAAGAACTATGCAAAAAGAAAAAATAGCTCTTGCTTTTTCTATTTTTCCCTTGCCTAGATTAATTGCTATTTGTACTGATGATCCTATGGCTATCATATCAGCTAGAGCAAAGCTTATCATGATAAAAGGCATCATTAAATTCATAGCAGCAAGTGCATCTGAACCTAAATATCTTCCAACAAAAATTCCATCAATAATCACATAAAGATAAATAAAAGCCATACTCGCCATATTTGGCAAAGCGCATTTTATAAAAAGTGTAGTAGGATTTAATGTAGTGTAAAAATTATGTATTGACATAGGTTTTCCTTATTAAAAATTATTTTATTTAGATTATGCAGATAAAATAAATTTAATAAAGAGATTCTATGCCTTCTATGATATCTTTAAAATACGGATCAACAATGATTATAAAAAAATCTCTAAAAAACATTTATATCACCTAAATTTTAAAAATACAATAAATAAAAGAAATTATATTATAGTAGTGGTTATAAATTTCTTAATATAAAATTTAATAATTTTTATCCGATTTTTATAAACCCACAAAAAAAGGAGCAAGGATGCAAATAAATTCGTATTCACGTGTGGCAGTGGAGTCACAGATTAGCAATAGGAAGGCTGATTCGAATACTAAGCTTGAAGATGCCAATACTAAAAGCGCTAATAGCACAAAAGATATTGATGAGGATAAGCTTAGTAAGCTTGCTAGTATAGGCGGAAAAGGCATAACAGAACTTTATGCTATGAGTTTTATGCAACAAGCATTTAACATGAGTTCATCTAATGGTCTATCTCAAGCTGGGATTTTTCAAGGAGCTCAGTCTAAGGATTCTTTAACGGCTATTTTATCAAATGTAGATTTTAAAGCTATAGGATATGAAGGTAAAGATATACTTAGTTTAAATGCTGATGAGGCAAAAGAGCTTATTGGGGAAGATGGGTATTTTGGTGTAGCAAAAACATCTCAAAGATTGGCTGATTTTGTTATTAATGGGGCTGGTGATGATATGGAAAAACTTCAAAAAGGTTTAGAAGGTCTAAAAGCAGGATTTGCGCAAGCGGAAAAAATGTGGGGTGGCAAACTTCCTGATATCAGCTATGAGACAATTGATAAAGCTATTGAAAAAGTAACTCAAAAAATCAATGAATTGGGTGGAAATTCTTTAGATATCAATGTATAAATTTATATCCCTAGTTTTAAACTAGGGATTTAGTCTATTTTTAAAACGCTTAAAAATGCTTCTTGAGGTAAATGTACTTTGCCAATAGCTTTCATTCTTTTTTTACCTTCTTTTTGTTTTTCAAGAAGCTTTCTTTTTCTAGTAATATCCCCGCCATAGCATTTTGCAGTTACATTTTTACCCATAGATTTTACATTTTCTCTTGCGATGATTTTATTTCCAATGCTTGCTTGGATAGCAACTTCAAAAAGCTGTCTTGGGACGATTTCTTTCATCGCTTTTACCAGCTCCCTGCCTTTACTTAGTGCCTTTTCATTTGGCACTATGATGCTTAGTGCATCGACATTTTCACCAGCTACTTTAATATCAAGCTTTACAAGATCACCCACTCTAAATTCAATAGGTTCATAATCAAAACTAGCATAACCTTTAGTGAGTGATTTGAGTTTATCATAAAAGTCCATAACGATTTCATTTAAAGGTATATCATACTCAAGTAAAACACGCTCAGGGGTGATATAATCCATCTTAACTTGCATACCACGTTTGCGATTTAAAAGAGTGATTAAATTTCCTAAATATTCACTTGGGGTTATGATAGTTGCTTTTACATAAGGTTCTTTTATGTGATCGATTTTATTTACTGGAGGCAGCTCGCTTGGGTTTTGAATTTTTAAAACTTCTCCATCAGTTTGATAAATTTCATAAGTAACAGTTGGAGCAGTAGCAATCAAATCAAGGTTAAACTCACGCTCAAGTCTTTCTTTAATAACCTCCATATGTAAAAGACCTAAAAAACCAACTCTAAAACCAAACCCTAAAGCTAGCGATGTCTCAGGTTCATAGGTAATAGAACTATCATTGAGTTTTAATTTATCTAAAGCATCTCTTAAATCTTCAAATTTATCCGTTTCTATAGGGTATAATCCTGCAAAAACAAAAGCTTTGGCTTTTTCAAAACCACCAATGGCTTCTTTTGCCTTATTTTTGGTTAGTGTTATGGTATCGCCCACTTGAACATCAGCAACATTTTTAAGTCCAAGCACGATAACACCTACTTCACCTGATTCTAATTTTTTGGTTTTTATAGGGTTTAATGGATGGGGGTAAAAAAGATCTTGTACAAGATGTTTTTTATCTGTACTCATAACTAAAACTTCATCATTTTTAGCTATATTTCCCTCATAAATTCTAACTAAAGCTAAAGCTCCAAGATAATTATCAAACCAAGAATCATAAATTAAAGCTTTAGTAGGTGCTTCATCATCGGTTTTTGGCGCAGGAATTTTTGTGATGATGGTTTCTATGAGTTCTTTTATACCTACACCTGTTTTTGCGCTAACACAAATTGCATTAGAGCAATCAATGCCTATAATATGTTCTATTTCGTGCTTAACTTTTTCTATATCAGCTGAAGGAAGATCTATTTTATTTATCACTGGTATGATTTCAAGATCGTTTTCTAAGGCTATATAAACATTGGCTATAGTTTGAGCTTCTACTCCTTGTGAAGCATCAACAACAAGCAAAGCTCCCTCGCAACTTGCCAAAGAGCGACTTACTTCATAGGAAAAATCAACATGACCTGGAGTATCTATTAAATTTAATACATATTCTTCGTTATTAAGTTTATAATTTAAACGCACAGATTGAGCTTTTATAGTTATACCACGCTCTTTTTCTATATCCATAGTATCCATTACTTGAGCACTCATTTGTCTGTCACTAATTGCACCACATTCGCTAATAATTCTATCAGCTAGTGTACTTTTTCCATGATCAATATGAGCTATGATAGAGAAATTTCTAATATTTTTCATCAAAAAACCTTAAGATTGTCTCATTTTTCTTTTTGCTAAACCTATTTGCTCATAAGCATCTATTTCGTTTTTTAAAGTTTTATATCTTTTTTTTAATTCATTATTTAAAAACGAAATATTCTTAGGAGTGGCATTGGCATTTGCTGAAATAGCACTAATAAAATCAAGTTTTCTTTTAGTGGTGCTATCTTTTGGATTGGAACCAAATTTTTGTGAATTTAAAAATTGCAAGATTAAAGCCTGAATTTCTTGAGAATTTTTTGCTCCATTGGCTTTGGAAATAAAGTCTTCTATATTGCTTATTTTTGGAGCTTTGGTTGCATTAGATTTGTTGGGTTGTTTATCTTTATGGGTAAAAAATAATACCAAAAGAACACCAAGTATAATAACAACAACTAAAGCTACAATTAAAAATATAAAAAGAGAATTATTCATTTAAAGCCTTTCTATAATTTTCTTGCATAGGATCTTTTGAAATAACTTGCTATGTTGAGTGCAACCATAAATAAAAAGCCCCAATATACATAATCAGGAATTTTTACTGAATCTCCTGCTGCGTAAGAGTGCATGCCAGTTAAAAAGTAATTTACTCCAAAATAAGTCATGATAATTACCCAGTATGCAAACATAGAGCAAACTGCAAAAGTGTATTGATTTGCCCATTTTGGCACCATTCTAATGTGTAAAATAGCCGCATAAACTAAAATACTAATTAAAGCCCAAGTTTCCTTAGAATCCCAACTCCAATATCTTCCCCAGCTTTCATTTGCCCATATAGCACCTAAGAAATTTCCAACTGTAAGTAAGCAAAGTCCTAAGATCATAGCCATTTCATTAATTCTTGTTGCTTCTGTAATATTTCTTAAAATATTTTCATTATGTTTACCATTGATTTTTAGCATGCATAGTAAAACAAGTACAAATATACCTAATAATGCACATAGTCCTAAAAATCCATAGCTAGCAGTAATAACTGAAACATGTATAGTTAACCAGTATGATTGCAACACAGGAGCTAAGTTGGTAATTTGTGGATCCATTTGGCTAAGATGAGCTACACCTAAAGTAACTCCTGCTAAAATAGAAGTTAAAGAAAGTGCAATAGGGCTTTTTCTGGAAAAGAAAATTCCAGATAATGATAAAGCCCAAGCTATATAAACCATGCTCTCATATGCATTACTCCATGGAGCACGACCTGCTATATACCAACGCAAAGCCAAACCTAGAGTATGGATGAAAAATGCCACGATATTAAATACATAAACACATTTAAAAATAAAATCAATGCGTATTTTTGGCAGCAGCATCTTAATAAAAACTATAATTAAAAGCAAAAATCCAGCACAAAGATAAAGAGGGGTAAGATTTGCAAAAATTTGACTTTTATTGAAAAAGATTTCTGTGCTAATTTTTTTAGCACTAGGCATAACTTCATGGCCGTATTTTTCTTGGTAATTTTTGATAGCATTTAAGTTTTTAGTTGCTTCATCCCAGTTATTATGTACAATGGAATTACTAACTGCATTAAAATAGTTTTCTAAAATACTTTTAACTTCTGCACCTTCTTCACCTTTTAATCCTATATAAGCTTCACGTGGTGCTACCCATTGATTATTTGTGCTATTTTGCAAAGGAATAAATCTAAAAATATCACCTGAGAAAATTAAATTTACAATATTAACCCTTTCATCAAGCTTGATGATTTCTTTATCAAAAACACTTCTGCGATTTGGATTTTTTCTATTAGCATTTTCTACATATTTTTGCAGTTTATAAGCATCTGTAGTGAAAAAATCTTTAAAACTAGTATAGACTCTAGGCTCAATTTCTAAAATTTTAGAAATTTCTTCATTAACCAAACGACTTGTTGGCATAAATATAATATCTTTATCATACCATGCACTACCATCAAAAATCATCGATATAATTGTTGCTTCAGCGCTTTGCCCTTGGAAGGTCGTTGTTTTATGTATTTTTTCTAAAACTTCCATGGCTAAAGTATTAAAAGGAACCATTCTACCATCAGGCTTTTGCACTATCAAAGAAGCAAGTTCTTTAGCGTGTGTTTCATCTACCTTGATAGGCTCATTTGCGTAAGTATTTTGGCCTGCAAATAAAACTAATATAAAAGCCAAAATAGCACTTGTTTTTTTTAGGGTGTCTTGGTTGATTAATTTAGCTAAGGTTCTAAATCTTGAATGAGGATTTAAAATATTTAAAAACATTCCTAATGTGAGTAAAAAATATCCTATATATGTAGGAATTTTACCCGGATCTTTATTGACTGAAAGTATGGTGCCAAGTTCATCTTGATCGTATGAGCTTTGGTAAAATCTATAACCTTGATAATCTAAAACATTATTCATGAAAATTTTATATTCTAGTTTCTTATCAGCATTGTCAATTTCTACATAACTTGCATAAGACATAGGCGACATCGAACCAGGATAACGTTCTAATTCAAAGTCTTTTAAGTACATTTCAAATGGCATTTCTATTCCTTTAGGACCCCATCTTAAAAAGAAAGGTTGACCTGCTACATCAATACGGATAGGCGAGTTGTATTCTACTAGGAAAACTTCTTTGGATTCTCCTTTGTAACTTAGTTTTAATTTTAAAGCATTAATAGCATTATCTGAAAGTTGAGTTGGCATATATTTAGTGCTTTGAGCAAAGTCTTTGAAATTATTTAATAAAGAATTATTCCAGTATTTTGCCTCGCCAAATAAAGAAATCAAAGCATTGCGTCCTAGCTCTATCCAACTATTTTTAAACCAAGTAAAAAAGCTTTCATCTTGAGCTTGATTGATACCCTCTAAAGTTTTTTTGCCATGCAAGGAAGCAAATTTAACCACTAAATTAATATCATTAAAAGAATATAATCTTAAATCTTTAGCTTGTGCTTTTTGATTTGCTTTTAAAATATTTTCTTTGCCATCACTCATTGACATGTATTTTAAATCAAAATCAGCACTAAGTTTTAAATCTTTATCGATTTTTATATAAGGACTTGGAACAGAGTCATTTAAAAATGCTATATTAACGCCGTTGATATTTTCAATATCTCCTGCTTGAAAAAGCAATTCTTTAGATTCGTTATTTTGTGAAAGCATTAAAGATAAAAGTGGAGCAGAATTATTATCATCAATATAAACTTCTTTTGCATCTAAGATTAAATTTTCATATGCAATTTGAGCTTTTTCATCAGGCAAGATTAAATCAAATGAAAAATCATTTACAAAAGGCAGGGTTGCAATATATTCAGATTTTGAAGCACTATATACTTTATCATCTTTTAAGGTTGCTATGTAAATATAACTTTTTGAAGTTTCAATAATATTATTTTTTTCATTTTCTCTAATGTGTAAATTTCCCTCAAATCCCATATACCTAGTCATCGCTGAGCCTAGTAATATAAATAAAAATGAGATATGAAAGATTAAAAGTGGTATTTTTTTCTTATTAAACATTTTGTATTTAAAAAGAGCTGCTAAAAGATTAATCCCTAGTATGAGTTGTATAAAGCCAAACCAAGAAGAGCCATAGATCATCGCCCAAGCTGTTGGTGTATTATAAGCACTTTCTATGAAAGTAGCTAGGGCGCAAAATAGGGCAAAAATTAAAAACAAAAAAATAGAAATTTTTATATCCCCAAAAGCTAAAAGTTGTTTTTTCATGAATTAAGCTCCAAGGTATTTTTTTCTAATCTCATCATTGCCGATAAGATCTTTTGCAGGTGCATGCATAGCAATTTTGCCATTTTCCAAAACATAAGCATAATCGCTGATTTTTAAAGCTGAAAATGCATTTTGCTCTACTAATAAAATGGTGATTCCTTCTTCTTTTAATTTGACTATAATATCAAAAACTTCTCCAACTATTTTTGGAGCAAGACCTAATGAAGGCTCATCAAGCATTAAAAGTTTTGGCTCACTCATGAGTGCTCTTGAGATAGCTAGCATTTGAGCTTCTCCGCCACTTAGAGTTCCTGCAAGGGCATTTTTTTTATCTTTTAATCTTGGGAAAAGCCTATACATTTGATTTTTTAAATGCTCATAATTTTCTGCATTATTAAAAGCACCAATTTTTAAATTTTCCTCTATAGTAAGATTGATAAAAACCCTTCTTCCCTCAGGTACTAAAGCAATGCCTTTTTGAACTAGAGTGTGCGGTAAATGTCTTTGAGTGTCATAACCTAGAAAAGTTACCTCGCCAGTTTTTTTAACACAATTTAGCATAGCATTAAGTGTTGAGGTTTTTCCTGCACCATTTGAGCCTATTAAGCTAACTATACTTCCTGTTTTTATAGTAAAATCAATACCTTTAACAGCTTCAATCAAACCATAATAAACATGTAAATCTTTAACTACTAGCATTAAAATCTCCCAAATATGCACTAATTACTTCAGGGTTTTGCACCGCATCGTTTGGTTTTCCCTCAAAAATAGTCTTACCATAATCAAGCACCATAACTCTATCACAAAGCTTATTTACAAATTTCATATCATGCTCTATAAGTAAAACACTAATTTTTTTATTATCTCTTATGTTAAAAATTAACTCGGCCAAATCATCACTTTCTGTAGAATTCATACCTGCTGCAGGTTCATCTAACAATAAAAGTTTAGGATTTGTTGCTAAAGCCCTTGCTATTTCAACTTTTCTTTGCTGACCATAACTTAAACTAGTAGCTTTTTCATCAGCCAAATGAGCAATATTGAGTTGTTCTAAAATTTCATAAGCTGCTTTTTTTGCATTTTTTTCTGCTTTGGAAAATCTTCCAAGATGTAAAAAGGCTTCGAAAATATTATATTTAATACTTTGATCAAAACCAATCAATACATTTTCTAAAACACTCATGCTTGAAAAAAGTCTGATGTTTTGAAAAGTTCTTGCTATACCTAGATGAACTATTTTGTGTGGTTTTAAATGATCAATTTTTTTTCCTAGAAAAAAGACTTCCCCGCTACTTGGCTTATAATTTCCTGTAATAATATTAAACAACGTAGTTTTTCCTGCGCCATTTGGGCCTATAAGTCCAAAAATTTCACTTTCTTTAATAGCAAATGAGGTATTAGCTATAGCGCTAACTCCACCAAAATTTTTATGAATTTCTTTAAGCTCTAAAATCATTTTTTCTTCCTTTTAGAAAACTTAAACAAAACATCTGTTAATTCTTTATCTCCCATTATTCCTCTTCTTGCAAAAAGCATTACCAAGATCAATACAATGGAAAATACAACCATTCTAAGACCAGGCATAGCAGGGGTTTCATAACCAAAAATATTCATACTTTCATCTAAAAATCTTAAATACTCACTTCCACCTATTACTAAAATAGCCCCAATGATAGCACCAGTAGTTGAACCTAAACCACCCAAAACAATGATGATTAAAAGTTGGAAGGTAAATAAAAAGTCAAATTGCTCAGGTGAAACTGAAGCTAGTGCACAAGCTAGCAAACCTCCCCCAACACCTTCTAAAAACGCTGAAGTGCTAAAGGCTAAGGTTTTAATATTAAAGGTGTTTATACCCATTGCTAGTGCTGCATCTTCATCATCTCTTACAGCTTTCATAGCTCTACCAAATTTTGAACTAACAATGTTTAAGATGATAATAACAGAAAATATGGCAATCCCACCACTCCAGTATAAAGTAGTGTGTTTAGGAATGTCGTTTAAGCCTAAAGAGCCATTTGTAACAGAAGCAAAGTTAATCGCCATAAGTTTAATGATAATACCAAAACCTAGTGTTACAATAGCTAAATAATCCCCTCTAACTCTAAATACTGCAAAAGCCAAAACTAAAGATAAAAGCATAGCGCAAAGTCCAGCAGCAAGTAAAGCCACAATAAAACTTGGCGAATGAATCATCAAAATAAAGCTACTTGGATCTTCTAAAGAAAACTGATCGATTTTGCTTTCACTTGTAAGTAATACTAAAGCTGCAACATAAGCTCCTATAGCTACAAAGCCATTTGGTTCTAGTGAAAATTGTCCTGTAACCCCGTTGATAAGATTATAGCTTACTGCTAAGATAACAAAAATAGCAATATTGCTTAAAATTCCTATTTTATAATCATTGAAAAAATAAGGAGATATAAAAAGAAAAGCAAGTGCTATGATAAAAAAACTTAAATGTGTAATTTTTCTTGCAACCATCTTAAAACCTACTTTTTTCAAAATTTATGCCCAAAATTCCGGTTGGCTTAAAAAGCAAAATCAATACTAAAAAGATAAATGCAAAAGCATCTTTAAAACCAGAAAGATCAGGGAAAATAGCAACTACAACAACTTCTGTAAATCCTATAATCAAACCACCTAATACTGCTCCAGCAACCGAACCAATACCACCTAAAACAGCAGCTCCAAATGCTTTAAGTCCTATAAGAGTTCCCATGCTAGGTTCAACAGAAGGATAGCTAACAGCCCAAAAAATACCACCAATAGCGGCTAAAGCTGAGCCTAGTGCAAATACAATAGCGATAATACGATTTGCGTCAATTCCCATTAAATTTACAGTATGAATATCAAAAGCTAAAGCTCTAATAGCAATGCCATATTTGCTTTTATAAAGTATGAATAAAACCACTAATAGTATAAAAAATGTCAAAATAGGCACTAAAATACTATTGATGCTAATGCTGATATTATTAAAATTAATCACTGTTTCAAGATAATTTGGCACAGGAAAATATTTTGGGGTTGAACCAAATAAGACATTAAATACATTTTGTATTAAAAAGCTTATGCCTATAGCTGTAATAAGTAAAGAAATTCTAGGTGCTTTTCTTAAAGGTTTATAAGCTACTCTATCAATAGCTATACCTAAAGCTGCTGCAAATAACATAGCCAAAGAAAGAGCTCCTAAAAAAGGCACATTCATACTTGTGACACAAAATAAAGCTGAGTATGCACCTACCATCATGATATCGCCATGTGCAAAATTAATCAATCTTAAAACACCATAGACCATTGTATAGCCTATAGCAATAAGTGCATACATGCTACCTAAGCTAAAACCATTTATAATTTGCTGTAAAATTAAAGAACTATCCATTGAACCTCTTAAAATTTTATTTACGGAAGAATCGTATCTTTATAAATTTGTTTTTGATTTTCTATTGATTTTATAACAATTGAACGCGTAGCATTGCCTGTTTTGTCAATGTTAATTACTCCGCTAACACCTTCAAATTTTGAAGTAGAGTGGATATTGTTATTGATACATTCACTGTTAAAATCATTGACACATTTTTGCATAGCTTCAAAAATCACAAAATACGCATCTGCACCCATAGCTGTGAAATTTGGAACTTCTTTGCTTTGTTTTTCTTTTTCATAAGCTAGTATGAAGTCTTTTGAAAGTTGTGTTGGTGGGTTGTTATAATCAAAACTATCGGTAAATAAATATCCTTCTGCAGCATCTTGAGCTAAATTAACAAAGGTTTCATCAGCAACTCCATCTGCTGAACCCATAGGGATATTTATACCCATTGCTTTTGCTTGACGTGCAAATAAAGAAGCTTCGGTATAATATACTGGAAGATAAATAAAATCAGGTTTTAAATTTTTAATTTGTGAAAGAATAGCTTTGAAGTCTTTATCGCCTGCTGTGATTCTAAATTTATCTAAAATTTTTCCACCTTGCTTGCTAAATTCTTTTTCAAAGGCTCTAGTTAAACCCAAAGAATAATCCGCGCTTTGATCGCTAATTATCACAGCTTTAGTATAGTTAAGTTTATTTTTTACATAATTAGCTAAAGATGAGCCTTGGAAGCTATCCATAAAACAAACTCTACTAGCATATAATTTTTTATTTAAAATTTTATCAGCAGTAGCTGCAGGAGCAACCACTGGGATCTTTTTTTCTTCGCCAATTCTTATCACTTGCAAAGTATTAGCTGTTAGCATTTCACCAATTAGCGCATAAGCTTTGTTTTGCGAAACTAATCTTGTGCTAGCATTGGCACTTTCTATTTTATCACCTTTTGTATCTACTACTACTAAATTTACTTTATCTCCATTACTTAGAGTGTTTTTCATGGAATTTGCAATTTTCACTCCATCTAAAGCACTTTGTCCATATGCTGCCGTAGAACCTGTTAGAGGTAAAACTACGCCAATGTTGATTTCTTTTGCTTGTATAATATTGCAAGCTATGACAGATAATATAGCTATACTAATTTTTTTCATAGTTTACCTTTCAAGGATTGATAATAGTTTTATATACTTGTTTTTGATCTTGTATTTCTTTTATAACTACAGAACGACTCGCATTACCACTAGCATCTATGCTTATAACCCCACCCACACCTTCAAAATTACTGGTTAAGTGAATTTTTTCATTAATGCATTGTGCATTAAGATTGCTAGCGCATTCATTCATTGCATTTACCATTACATAATAAGCATCAGCTCCCATAGCAGAAAATGCTGGAAGCTCTTTGGTGCCATGATCTTTTTCATAAGCATTGATGAAATTTTTAGACAAAGCTGTTGGAGGATTGTTATAATCAAAACTATCAGTAAATACTACTCCATTTACAGCATCACCACCAAGCTCAATAAATGTTTTATTGTTTACCCCATCTCCTGCGCTTAAAAGTTTGTTAAATCCAACCGCTTTTGCTTGTCTTGCTATTAAGGCAGCCTCTGGGTGATAAATTGGCATATAAACAAAGTCTGGATTGATACTTTTAAGTTGTGAAACAATAGCTTTAAAGTCCTTATCGCCCGAAGAAATGGTTAATTTTTTAAGTACTTTTCCACCATTTTGCTTAAATTCTTTTTCAAAAGCTCTTGCTAGACCCAATGAATATACATTGCTTTGATCAACTATAACAACCACGCTTTTTAAATTTAAATCTTTGTAGGCATAATTAGCAAATTTATCTCCTTGAAAGCTATCCATAAAACAAACTCTACTAGCATAGCTTTTTTTGTCTAAAAGCTTATCGCCTGAGGCAACTGGAGCTATAGCAGGAACTTTTCTTTCTTCGGCTATGGATAAAACTTGCATAGTATTTGGTGTAACAGCTTCGCCTATAAGCCCCAAAACTTTATCTTGAGAGATAAGTCTAGTAGTAGCATTTGCTGCTTCTATTTTATCACCTTTGGTATCAATAGCTATAATTTTAATACTATCTCCATTTTTTAAATTTGGATTTAAAGTATTGGCTAGTTTAATACCCTCATATACATCATTACCATAGGCTGCTAAAGCGCCAGTAAGCGGCAAAACAACCCCTATTTTTACCTCTGCAGCATAAATTGAACTAGCACAAAGTAAGCTAGCTAACAGTAGATTTTTTTTCATGAAAACTCCTTTTTTGTTATTTTAAAAATGTATTGTGTTTAGTTTTTGGTGCTGGCTCTTCTTCTAAAAGATCTTTTTGATTAAGCTCTATAGAAAAATTTTGTCCTTTTAAATAAGCTATGATGTGGTTCATATCACTATCACTTAATTTTTTAGCATACAAACTCATTTGGATATTATCGCTTGATTGATTTTTAAAATATCCATTAGCATAATCTTTCAAAGCACCTTTGATTTCTTCTGGACTTAAGTCTTTAAGAGCTCTTTTGCCATAAGAATTTTTTTCTCCGTTCTCTCCATGGCAAGTATTACATTTATTTTTAAAATATATTTCTTTAGCTTTTTCTAAGTCATAACTAATGTTATCATTAAAAGTATAAGTAAATAAAGATTTTACATTAAAAGCTAATAGTGAATTAAAAAATAAAACACTTACAATAAACAAGCGCAACATAAATATAACCTTTTTTAATATATAAATAAAGCTCGATTATATCTAAAAAAAATAAATAATCTCACTTT
>NZ_JANQCZ010000018.1:0-19073 GCF_024723605.1 Campylobacter sp. LMG 17559 | reverse complement strand
ATCTTTAGAAGCTTCCACACCTGTGGTATCTTTTACTGAGTTAATAGCTGAAATCAACGCACCATTTTCATCGCCATCTTTATAATCAACTTTACCTATTTTAACTCCATTAATAGTAAAATCATCGCTTGTAGTACCAGCTTTTATAGCTCCAGCACCAGTAGTTTGAACTAAGAAATTTGCTCTTACGCCAGTTATATCAGCCACTCTATTAATCTCTTCAGCTAAAGCACCTATACCAGTACCTACTGAAGATGAGATCACTACAGGTTGGAATTTAAAATCATCAATACCATTATAGTTTTTAATAGTAAGTTGAGCTACACCACTAGTATGAGACATAGAACCAGTTTCAAATCTAGTAACACCAATTTTACTTGATTGAGTTGCACCTATGCTAGCTTGGATGGTTTGATTAGACTGAGAACCGATTTGAAATTCTTGATTAGTAAAACCACCGCTTAAAAGCTGTTTGCCGTTAAAAGAGGTTGTATTTGCTATATTATCAAGTTCCTCCATCAAACGGTTAATATCAGCTTGAAGCATGTTTCTTGTTTTAGTGCTTTGTCCATCTTGAGCAGCTTGAGTTGCTTTTACTTTGATAGTATCTAAGATTTTAAGTTGCTCATCCATAGCTTTATCAGCTGTTTGTAAAATACCTAAAGCATCATTGCCATTGTTAATAGCTTGACCTAAAGTATTAGCTTGAGATCTTAAACTATCTGCAATAGCCATCCCAGAAGCATCATCTGCTGCAGAGTTGATTCTAAGACCTGAACTAAGTCTAGATAAAGAATTATCTAACGCTCTTGAGTTTAAGTTTGCATTAGCTTGAGCATTTAAAGATGCCACGTTAGTATTTATACGAAATCCCATTTTAAATCCTTTTAAATAAATTCAACCGCTTCCATGCAGTTGTTTAAGCTATATCGAAAATAAAGAAAAAAATTTTATACTTTTAATATATTTTTATATTCATGTATAGAATTTTCCATGTTTTTCAAACTTAATGTTGTAAATTCTAAAAATATTTCTAGAAAATCCATGTATCTTAATAAGGCATTTTGAGGATCTTCATACAAGCAAATATTAAAAAGACTCCTATGGTAAAATAATGACTTATATGTAAAACTTTGCAAAATTTTACTTTCATCAATCATTGTATTAAATTTCAAAACAATATCCATAAAATTTTCATAAAAATGGTTCTGGGTTTTATTTTGTTTCAAAACATTTAAGATTTTTTGGGCATCTTCGTATAAAGTATTTAATTCAAAATAATCTTTTTGCAAAAGCTCTAGTGATTTTAGTAATATTTTTTTCTGCCTATTAAAACTTAAAATATTAGGCAAAATATAATCTTTTTTAGTATCTTTTAATAATTCCAACACCTCTTTAAAAGGCTTTTCTATAGTATAGTCTATAAAAGCACCTCCTTCAGTTGCATTGTAAAAACTTACTTGGGGATTTGAAAGAAATAAAACCTCTAAACGCTTTCTAAATTCATCCCATGCTATATGAGTTTTAACAAAACCTTGTTTATTATAAGCTAACACTTTTAATTTTTCTCTATTATCTTCTATAGTTTTAATATCACCAAAACTAAAAACATCTGCATCTGCATGTGAAGCTCCATCTTCACTAAAAGCCAAATCTTGCCCTATTATAATCACGCTAGAAAACCCTAAAGATATAGCAAAATTATAAGCAAAATGAGCTACATTTATACCAATATCTAAATAACCAAAATCATTTAAATTAAATTTTTGCTGATAATCTAAATTTTGCAAAATATAAATTTTTTGTTTTTTATCTTTTAAAATTAATATCAATTCTTTATTTATATTTCCACTAAGTATAAAAATAGGTTCTTTGGGATTTAAAGGCAAATCCTCGTAAAAACACTTACATTTTTCACCTATATCCATCGAAAAAACAAAATCAGGATAAACTTCATTCTTAAGCAAAGTTTTGTAAGTAGCATCCAAAGCAAATATCACATAATCATCTTGATATGTTTTTAAAAGTTCTAGTTGTTTACTCAAAGAAGGTCCTGCACATACCACAATAACACTTTTGTTTTTTCCTTTATTTTCATAAATAAACCTTTGAAATGGGATATTTTGTAAAACCAAAGGCATATTGGATAAAAACTGTCTATAAATTTTAGAATCTGTAGCAAAACTAGTATCAACATTTCTAACTGTTCTTTTTATAATTTCTAAACATTTTTGATACACAAAATCAAACATAGGGCTTTGATCATAAAATTCGCTATAAGGCAAAAGCTTAAAAAGCCCTAAATATTCAAAACAATCTTTTTGCGAAAAAAGTAAAAAAAGATATTCTTCTAACCTTTTCTCTTCTACATCACAAAGATATATTTTTCCACTTGAAAGTTCTTGGCTTAAATCCATCTTACTTAAAACATTAGCAAAAAATTCAGCTTTATCAAAAATAAAAATATGTTTATTAATAAGTTTTTTTAAAAAAAGCCCATCTCCTATACCACAAAAAAATATATTAGGTTTTATTAAGTCATCTTTTGAAGGCACAAAGGGTGTTTGACTTGGAAAGATGTCAATAAAGTCTTCTTTTAAAGATAAAATTTTTTCTTGCAAGGGTTTGTTAGTAAATTCTAAAGCTTGTAAATTTTTTTGCAAAAACATTGTCTATCCTATGAAATTAAATTACAGAAAATTATAACATTAATTGCATTTTACTTAAAAACTCATCTAAGCAAAAAATTTAACTTTTTTTTATACACTTTTACTAATTTTAATCCTCACAAGGAAAATAATGAAAAATTTAATCATTGTAGAATCACCTGCTAAAGCTAAAACCATAGGTAATTTTCTAGGTAAAGACTATGAAGTGATAGCCTCTAAAGGACATATTAGAGATCTACCTAAAACTAGCTTTGGTATAAAAATAGAAGATGAAAATTTTAAACCTGAATATAGAATTTCAAACGATCATTCAAGCTTAGTAAAAGAACTCAAAGAAAAGGCTAAAAAAGCTAAAATCATCTATCTTGCAACCGATGAGGACCGCGAGGGTGAAGCCATAGCTTATCATATAGCTAAGGCTATCAATAAAGATGAAAATTCCCTGCCACGCATAGTTTTTCATGAGATCACTAAAAGTGCCATAGAAAATGCTTTAAAAAACCCAAGATCTTTAAATATAAATAGCGTCAACGCTCAACAAACTAGACGCTTACTTGATCGCATAGTAGGTTATAAACTAAGCCCTTTACTCAATCAAAAAATTCAAAAAGGCTTAAGCGCAGGGCGTGTACAAAGCGCAGCTTTAAAAATCATCGTCGATAGAGAAAGAGAAATTAAAGCTTTTGTTCCTTTGAAATATTTTAGTGTAGATATGATTTTTGAAAAAGACTTACAAGCTGAATTAGTTGAGTTTCAAAACCAAAAGATAGAAAAACTAAGTCTAACTAATGAAGATAGAGCCAAACTTATCTTTAAGGCTTGTAAAAATGCTAACTTTAAAATAAAAGATATAGAAAGTAAAGATAGAAAAATAGCCCCACAAGCACCTTTTATGACCTCAACTTTGCAACAAAGCGCGAGCAATCGCCTAGGTTTTAACCCTAAAAAAACCATGATGATAGCTCAAAAACTTTATGAGGGCGTAAAAACTCATCAAGGTATTATGGGTGTGATCACTTATATGAGAACTGATAGCTTAAACATCGCAAAAGAAGCCTTAGAAGAAGTAAGAAAGCTCATCAAAAATGATTTTGGTAAAGAATACTTACCAAGCAAAGCAAATATTTATACCACTAAAAGCAAAGGTGCTCAAGAAGCACATGAAGCTATAAGACCGACTAATCTTAGCTTTACTCCAAAACTTGCAAGTGAGTTTTTAGAAAAAGATGAAGCAAGATTATATACTTTAATATACAATCGCTTCCTAGCTTCACAAATGAATCCTGCTATATCTCAAACTCAAAATGTCTATGCAAAATCAAATGAAGCAAGTTTTAAAATAAGTGGTAGAAAAATTTTATTTGATGGGCATTATAAAGTATACGGAGATATGGATAAAGATAAAATTTTACCTAATTTAAAACTAGAAGATACACTAAATATTCAAAATATAGAATTAAACCCACACTTTACCGAGCCACCTTCAAGATACTCTGAAGCTGGACTTGTTAAAAAGCTAGAAAATCTTGGTATAGGACGCCCTTCAACTTATGCTCCAACCATCTCTTTACTTAGTGCAAGAGAATATGTGCATATAGATAAAAAACAAATCATACCTAATGAAATAGCCTTTGTCGTAACAGAAGTTTTAGAACAAAACTTTAGTGATATAGTAGATAGTGATTTTACTTCTAAAATGGAAGATAAACTTGACATCATTGCAGAAGGTAAAATGGACTGGCAAGAAGTTTTAAGAGAGTTTTATTTTCCTTTTATGAGAAAAATCGATGAGGGTAAAAAAAATATAAAAAGTCAAAAAACTTTTACAAAATTAGATGAAGCCTGCCCTGATTGTGGTGGAGAGCTTGCTATAAGAAAAGGAAGATATGGAGAATTTATAGCTTGTTTAAATTTTCCAAAATGTAAATACTCAAGAAATTTAAAACAAGAAACACAAAATGAAGAAAAAAGTGAGAAAAAACTCAATACCATAGGCGTAAAATGTCCAAGCTGTCAAGAAGGCGAGATCGTGGAGCGTTTTTCAAAGCGTGGTAAATTTTATGGTTGTAGTGCTTATCCAAAATGCAACTATATAAGCAAATACAAACCAAGTGAAGAAAAATGTAGCGAGTGTGGTGAAACTTTAATCATCAAAGAACTTAAAAAAGGCACATTTTTAGAGTGCTTAAAATGCAAAATCAAAAAGGAAATTTAATGCAAATCATGCTTTGTGCTATATCTAATATAGCAAGTGGAGGGTGCGGGGAGGACTGCAAATACTGCACTCAAAGTGTTCATGTGAAAACCAATATCTATAAATACAAAAGAAAAGATATAGACCAAATTGTTTTAGAAGCTAAAATGGCTAAGAAAAATGAGGCTTTGGGGTTTTGTTTAGTCACAGCAGGAGCTGGGCTTGATGATGAAAAACTTGATTATGTGTGCAAAGTAGCTCATGCAGTGCAAAAAGAAGTAGAAGGACTTTTACTCATAGCTTGCAATGGCATAGCAAATTTAGAACAACTCAAAGAATTAAAAAAAGCAGGAATTTTTTCTTATAATCATAATCTAGAAACTTCCAAAGAATTTTTTCCAAACATTTGCTCTACACATACTTGGGAGCAAAGATTTCAAACTAATCTTTATGCTAAAGAAGCAGGTTTAATGCTTTGCTGTGGTGGAATTTATGGTCTTGGAGAAAGTGAAGCTGATAGAAAAAGTTTTAGAGCAAGTTTAAAAGAGCTTGATCCTTTTTCTTCGCCTATTAATTTTTTCATACCAAATGAAAATTTAAAACTCAAACAAGCTTTACTTGATCCTGATGAGGCTTTAAATATCATCAAAGACACTAAAAAAGACTTACCAAATGCACATATCATGGTAGCAGGTGGTAGAGAAGTAGTGTTAAAAGAAAGACAATATGAAATTTTTGACGCAGGAGCTAGTGCTATAGTAGTGGGTGATTATCTTACAACTAAAGGCGAAGAACCTAGCAAAGACATACAAAAACTAAAACAAATGGGATTTAGCTTTGCTAGCTCATGCCATTGATGCTCAAGCTGCTACGGATTTAAAAATTTTATTAGTCGTAGCAGGGTGTTTGCTTACTTCACCTTATATTGCTAAATTTTTAAAACTCCCACTTTCAGCCACTGAAATCATGCTTGGCTCTTTTATAGGATTTTTGGGTTTCATAGGAGAAAGTGAGAATTTTAAGCTTTTAGCTAATGCGGGGTTTTATTATCTTATGTTTATTGCGGGTATGGAGATTAATCTCAAAACCTTTTTAAACACTGAAAGAAGCTTGCTTAATAAAGCTTTTATTTACATTATACTTTTATATGCTTTTAGTGTTTTAGCGGTTGAAAGTATAGATATTTCTTATATTTTTGTCATTATTATACCTGTTATGAGCGTAGGTTTACTCTCAACGCTTTATAGAGACTTTGGCAAAAACTGTGAGTGGCTTAATGTATCCATGGTGGTAGCCACTTTGGCTGAAGTTGTAAGCATAGTTTTGCTTACCATAGCTGCAGCATTTTTGGGAAAAGGAGCCGATCTTTTCTCACTCACTCAAAATTTATTATATTTAGTGGGATTTTTAGCACTTTGTATTTTTGGATTTAAATTTTTAGAAGTGCTTTTTTGGTGGTATCCACAGCTTAAAACCATACTCATGCCTTGGCAAGATCAAAACGAAAAAGATATAAGATTTTGTATGGCAATTTTCATAGCCATAGTTGCGATTATGATTTATTTTAAACTTGAAGTTGCACTTGGAGCTTTTATAGCAGGTTCATTTATAGCTACTTTTTTTGATCATAAAAAAGACTTAGAGCATAAACTTTCTAGTTTTGGTTATGGCTTTTTAATCCCTATATTTTTCATCTATATAGGCTCAAGCTTTAAGCTTCAAATGCTTTTAAACCCTCAAGTTTTACTCATAGCTTTTTCACTAACTGCCTTTATGATAGGACTAAGAATACTTTGCGCTATGACTTTTGTAAAAATACTTGGTTTAAAAAACACCTTTTTATTTGGCCTAAGCCATTCTATGCCACTAACCTTACTCATTGCAGTAGCTACGCTTTCTTATCAAACTAATATCATCACTCAAGATATATACTCAGGATTAGTGCTTACTGCTTTACTTGAAGCAATTTTAGCCATTAGCTTAATTAAATTTATTAATAATCTTAGTAGAAAATAATTCTACTAAGTATTTATATAAAATTGCTATACTTTTTTTATGAAAAATTTAGACACACTTTTAGAATTAGCCTTAAAAGCAGGCAAGGAAGCCTCAAAAGTATTGCTTGAATATAAAGACAAAAATACCTTGTGGCTTAAAGATGATGATTCCCCAGTAGGTTTAGCTGATATAAAGTCTAATGAAGTTATTAGTGAGATTTTGGCTTCAAGCGATATAGCTATATGCTCTGAAGAAAATATACTCTCTTATGAAGAAAGAAAAAATTTAGCGTATTTTTGGCTCATAGATCCTCTTGATGGTACTAAATCTTATGCTAAAAAAGATAAAGAATATTGTGTTTTAATCGCATTAATCCATAAAAACACCCCTATACTTTCACTCATAGGCGATGTGGAAAATAATGCATTTTATTATGCACATACTCATACTAAAGTTTATAAAAATAATGAAATTTTAAATCTTAACTTAGAGCAGTACGAAAAGGTTAAAAATATAGCCCTTTACTCTAAAAATCATGATAATAATGAAGATTTTTTCATTCAAAATCATCTTGAAGGTATTAAGGTTTCATCTGCTTTGAAATTTGTATATTTACTTGAAGCAAAAGCTGGAATTTACCCACGTTTTGGTGGCCCAAAAGCTTGGGATATAGCTGCAGGAGATTTTTTAGTTAAACAAAATGGTGGAATTTTATATGATTTTAATAAAAAGGCTTTAGATTATAATAGTTCTGATTTTAAACTTCCAAGTTTTATAGCTTTTGCTAAGAATGAATTTAAATTAAAAGGTTTTTAGTGAGATTTTTTTTAGTATTTTTTTGTTTTTTAAGTGCTATTTATGCTAACTCTTTTGCGAATAAAAAAATCATCAAATTACAAAATAACGATGATTTTAATATCATCAATCTTGAACAAAATATAAATTATGACAAACTCTCACACATTAACACCTTAGCTTTGGTGCCAAGCTATGAAAAAGAATATAATTTTTATTTTTCGAACTTAAAAATTGATGCTAAAACTATGGCAAAAGACACGCTAAAAGCATTAAGTGCTATTTTAAATGAGCAAAATAATTTTGCCTTACTTAGTCAAAAAGAAAATCAATCTTACATCAATAGCCAAAATATCTTGCAAAAAAATAAAAATTTCATCAATGCAAGTGAGTTTTTAGAATTTAATCGTTTTAAAAAGGCTGATTTTATTATTTTGCTAGATTTAAAAAGCATTCAAGCAAGCCAACAAAATTTCTTGCTTTTTTCCAATTTTGAAGTCAAAGCCGACATAGAATACAAACTTTTTAATACTAAAACAAAAAAACTAAAAGATCATAAAATCCTTACTATCAATACTCAATTTAGCACAAATGATAAAAATAAATCTTATCAAGAATTAGTCCAAGAAATAGCTACAATTGTTTATGAAGATATTAAAAATACTATATAATCACCACTTCTTCTTCTAAAACAATCCCAAATTCTTCAAAAACTCTTTTCTTAGCAAGCTCTATCAAAAACATCGCATCATCAAAACTAGCGTGTTTTTTATTGATTAAAAAATTTGCATGTTCATTACTAAACATCGCATCATTTTTACTAAAACCTTTAAGATTAACTGCTTCTATCAACCTTCCTGCATGATCGTTTTTGGGGTTTTTAAAAATAGATCCAAAACTAGCGCCTTTGGGTTGATTTTTTCTTGCATTTTTTAAAAGTTCATCTTTAACTGGGTCAAATCCATATTCTAAAAAAAACTTCGCACTAAACATCACTTCTTTAATAGGGTTAAACCTATAAGCAAAAGCGATGTTTTGTTTTAAAATTTCTTGATTAAAAGTGCAAATGCTGATTAAGTTTTTACTAATATCCTCATCTTTTAATCCTGCATTCATTTTTAAAATACCACCTAAAGTCCCTGGGATATTTCTTAAAAACTCAAAGCCTTTTAGGTTATTTTCTTTAGCAAAATGATACATTTTAAAAGATTTCACGCTAGAGCCTATCTCTAAAAACATACCTTTTTCATTTTGCTCTAAAATTTTAATATAATCAAAACTTTTCCCTAAAATTCCAAGTTTTTTAGGCTTTGGAGAAATTAAAAGATTATTTGCCCCACCTATTAAAAAACCATTAAATTCGCAAGGCTCTTCAAGTATTTGTACTTCAAAGCTCTCGCCTATACGCACAGAAGAATACTTAGAAAAATCAATAATCATCTAATAAAGCTTGGAATTTGATTTAAAATATTCGTTGTAAAATCAATCATAGAACTTATCATCCAAGGCATTAAAAATACTATCACCACGACAACAAGTAAAATTTTTGGCACAAAAGAAAGCGTGGCTTCGTTAATTTGCGTTACAGCTTGAAAAATACTTATAATAAGCCCTGCGATAAGCCCTGCTAAAAGCATAGGTAAAGAAAGCATAAGTGTGATTTTAAAAGTTTGTACACCCAAGGCTACTAAAGTACTTTCCATATTTTCTCCTTAAAATTCAAAATTCTATCAAGAATTTCTAAATTCTTCATACTCACTAGGTATAAGATAATCTTTGCTTTTTATTAACTTCTCATAAAATCCATGATTAAATCCAAGCTCAAAAAGCTTATCTATGGCATTGTATTGTTTATCATTCATATTTATAGAGTTTTTATTTGCGTATAAATTTAAATATACATCAAGTTTTTGCGCATCAACGCGTATTAAATTACGCTCTAAAAGCATAGAGGCTAAGATTTTTCTATTATGATCAGCTACTTCTACTGCTTTAATCAAATCTTTTTCAACCGCTATTGCATCATTAAGTGGTAAAGATCTTCTAAGAGCCATACCACCCAAAGGTAAAGGCAAATCATCTTTGACTAATTCTTGCCAAATATCCCAAAGTTCAGCCTCAACACATAAGCTAGAATCAAATTCTAAAATACTCTCATGTATAAGCACTCCCGCATCAACCTCATCTTCTAAAACAGCCTTTTCAATCTCTAAAAAATTCTTATAAACTATTCTAGCTTGTGGGTATTTTATGCGAAAGATTAAAGCATTAGTAGTGTGTGCTCCACTTAAAGCAACTTTAAAATTTGGCTTTAATTTTTTATTCTTTTTCTTAATAAGCTTTGGCCCATAACCCTCGCCAAAACTCACAGCAGTTTTTAATAAAGTATATTCGCTAGCTATTAAAGGATAAAGTGCAAAAGATATCGCACTAACATCGTATATATTTTCTAATGCAAGTTTATTTAAAGTTTGTATATCTAAAGCTGTATTTTCATACTCATAAGCATTTCCAACCCAACCAAATTTAATCGCCATATACATAAAAATATCATCAGCATCAGGAGAGTGTGCTACGCTAATTTTTTTATTCATTTTTTTCCTTGAAAAATTTAAAAAAGTATTTTAGCAAAATTCAAAATAAAAACTTATATTAAATTTCTTTTTGATACAATTTTAAACATATTATAAAAGGATTAACAAGTATGGATGATAATAAAAGAAAATCACTTGATGCAGCTTTAAAAAGTCTTGATAAAACCTTTGGAAAAGGTACCATTTTAAGGCTTGGCGATAAAGAAGTTGAAAAAATTGATTCTATTCCTACAGGTTCGGTTGGACTTGATTTGGCTTTAGGAATTGGTGGGGTTCCAAAAGGAAGAATTATAGAAATTTATGGGCCTGAAAGTTCAGGTAAAACTACACTTACCTTACACATCATAGCAGAATGTCAAAAAAAAGGTGGAGTTTGTGCGTTTATTGATGCTGAACATGCTCTTGATGTAAGATATGCAAAAAATTTAGGTGTTGATACAGAAAATCTTTACATCTCTCAACCAGATTTTGGAGAACAAGCCTTAGAAATCGTTGAAACCATAGCAAGAAGTGGAGCCATTGATCTAATAGTAGTAGATAGTGTTGCTGCGCTTACTCCAAAAGCAGAAATCGAAGGTGATATGGGAGATCAGCATGTAGGTCTTCAAGCAAGATTAATGAGTCAAGCTTTAAGAAAATTAACCGGTATCGTTCATAAAATGAATACTACTGTAATTTTCATCAACCAAATTCGTATGAAAATAGGCATGATGGGCTATGGCACTCCTGAAACAACTACCGGAGGAAATGCTTTAAAATTTTATGCTTCGGTTCGTTTAGATGTACGAAAAACAGCTACTTTAAAACAAAATGATGAGCCTATTGGAAACCGTGTTAAGGTAAAAGTGGCTAAAAATAAAGTAGCCCCTCCATTTAAACAGGCTGAATTTGATGTGATGTTTGGCGAGGGTGTAAGCCGTGAAGGCGAACTAATAGACTATGGTGTAAAACTTGATATTATTGATAAAAGTGGCGCGTGGTTTTCTTACAAGGCTTCTAAACTTGGCCAAGGTAGAGAAAATGCCAAAGCATTTTTAAAAGAAAATCCAGCTATTGCAGATGAAATCACTCAAGCCATACAAAACTCAATCGGTATAGATAGTATGATTTTGGGTGCAAAAGAAGATGATGAAGAAGGAGAGGAATAATGTTGATTATTGAAGATTTAAGAGCTTTTGAAGTTTTAGATAGTAGAGGCAACCCTACCATTAAAGCCGAAATCATACTAAGCGATGGCAGCGTGGGAAGCGCTATCGTTCCAAGTGGTGCAAGCACGGGAAAAAAAGAAGCTTTAGAACTAAGAGATAATGATGAAAGATTTGGTGGTAAAGGTGTTTTAAAAGCGATTGAAAACATCAATGGCACCATAGCTGAAAACATTATAGGGCTTGATGCATTTAATCAAACCCAACTAGATAACACCCTTTTAGAGCTTGATGGGACAAAAAACTACTCTAACCTAGGAGCAAATGCAACCTTAGGAATTTCTATGGCAACAGCGCGTGCTGCCGCTAATGCACTAGGTGTGCCTTTATATCGCTATTTAGGTGGAGCAAATGCAAGCGTACTACCCGTGCCAATGTGTAATATCATCAACGGTGGCGCGCATGCAAACAATAGCGTAGATTTTCAAGAATTTATGATTATGCCTTTTGGTTTTTCAAGCTTTAAAGAAGGATTAAGATCAGTTTGTGAAATTTATGCAGTATTGAAAAAAGAATTAGCTAATCTGGGTCACTCTACTGCCTTAGGCGATGAGGGTGGTTTTGCACCAAATTTAGCAAATAATACAGAACCTCTTGATCTTTTAATGACTTGTATTAAAAAAGCAGGCTATGAAAATAAAATCAAACTAGCGTTAGATGTAGCAAGTAGTGAACTTTATAAAGATGGTAAATACCATTTAGAGGGTAAAGTTTTCTCAAGTGAAGACTTAATCGCGCGTTATGAAGAATTATGTGCAAAATATCCAATTTTTAGTATTGAAGATGGTTTAGCTGAAGATGATTATGAAGGTTGGATTAAACTTACTCAAAAGCTTGGTAATAAAATTCAACTTGTGGGTGATGATTTGTTTGTAACTAATGAAGATATTTTAAGAGAAGGTATCATGAAAAATATGGCAAATGCTGTATTGATTAAGCCTAATCAAATTGGAACAATCACTCAAACTATGAGAACAGTAAGATTAGCTCATAGAAATAATTACAGATGTATTATGAGCCATAGAAGTGGCGAAAGCGAAGATACTTTTATAGCTGATTTTGCAGTAGCACTTAATACAGGACAAATCAAAACAGGAGCTCTAGCAAGAGGTGAAAGAACTGCTAAATACAATCGCTTATTAGAAATTGAACTTGATAATGATGAGTACTTAGGAGATAAACTCTGAGCGATTTATTAAAAGAGTATGATGAGCATTCTAAAAAAAAGGAAGCTCATCGCCAACTCATCAAAACCATTGCATTATCATTTGTAGCTATTATTGTTGCTATGTATTTTGGTAATATGTTTTTTGGTAAATCTTCTCTAGATGTGCTACTAACACTTAAAGAAGAGCAAAAAATTTTAGAAAAAAATATAATGACTTTAAAAGCTAAAAATGCTCAAGCTCAAAAAGAATATTTGCAACTTTTAAGACTTAAGGGAGAAAATTCGCATGAGAATTAAATTTTTTATATTGTTTTTACTTTCTTGTGTATTTTTAAATGCAAAAGACAATCCTTTTGATAATAACATAGAGCAAAAAAATACCGAATTTGCAAAACTTAGTCCTTTCCAAAGGCAAGATTTTAACTTTAACTCTGATGCGAGAATTTTAAAAAATATTACCATCACTTACATTAACCTTGATGGTTCTGAAGAACAAACCACTCTGGATATATACAAAAGTATTAACTGGCATGATACCTACTCATTTATAAAAACTAAAAGTCCAAATGCCACGCCTATACTTGATGTATCTGTAACCGTGCCACAAAAACAAGGAAATAAAAACTCAAAAACAGAAGAAAATAACACTACTTTAAACATAGAAACACCACTTTTTAGCGGAAATATTTATAATTTTATTTCTCTTGGTTTTTACAATAACAAAATTAATATCAAAACCCAGGATAAAATACTAAGACATCTTTCTATAGGAGATCCTACTAAAATTATTATAGATTTTACTAAAAAACAAAATTTTAACACCAAAACACTGCAAGTTAATACAGCACAAGTTAGAAAAGTTGTATTTGGTTCACATAAAGGGTATTATCGTTTGGTAATATATCTTGATGGAAAATACAGTTATAAATATTCACATAGTGAAAACTTACATACATTTAACTATCGCTAAGAGTTTTTAAACTCTTAAGCAAATCTATGATCATAAATAATCATTTGAAATCTTTGGGCTATCATTCTAGCTCTTTCTATAATGATATTTCTTGGTTCATCTTCAAAAACTTCTTGCAAACTCTCATCAAATAAATTAAGCCAAATATCAAAAAATTCTCTTGGAAATGGAGGTAATTCATGATGAGCTCTCAAAGGTGAACCACTATAACTTGGATCAGCTAAAAACATCCCTGCCCAAAAACTTGCTATTTTTTCTTTATGTTTTTTCCAACTCTCATCATCTGTGCCGATTTTTTCATTAAAAATAGGTCCTAAATCCTTATCCACCCTAACCTTTGCATAAAAAACATCCATAAGTTTTTTTATACCCTCATGATTAATAGTTTCAAATTTCATGCTTTTCCTTAAAAATAATTTTTACTTATTGTATTAAATTTAGAAATTAAAAATATAAACAAAAGTCAATTTTTAGTATAATTTTAAAAACAAAACTAAAGAAAAACTATGACTTATACTATTTTACCACCCAATCAATTCTTAGATGATTATGTCTTAAATGTACAATTACATCAATTAGCAAATATCTCTAAAAACGCTTATAAATTTTGGAAAAACGCTCAAGCAGCACGCTATCAAGGCACAAGAGTGGTATTTTTAAACAAAAAAAGTATTTTAAAAAAACACCAACATCTTATACAAAAATGTGAAAATTTAAGTGGCTATGTGTTAGCAAGTGCTTTTTGCTCATTTACCACTTTAGCCCCATCTCATTTAGTAGAAAAAAATAATTCTCAAATTTATAAAATCTTAGATATAAAAGAAGTATGTGGGGTTAAATTTGTAAATTTAAAGGCATTTTACGATCTTTTAAAGCTAGATTATAATTATAATATTTACATCGAAAAATGCCATTTTTTTAGTCCCACTCCTTTGGAAAAACGTATTAAAATCACTGAGAGTATGTGCGTTGGGTATTACTAAGATATTTAAACATCAAAGCAGAAAAAAGTGAAATTATAGCCATAGCTAGCATATAAAATCCTAAAGAAAAACGAGCGATATTTTCTAAATTTCCTAAAGCAATAGTATGTAAAAATAAAGCAAGTTGCGGGGTAAACCCACCGGCTAATGCATAAGCTATATTATATGAAAAACTAAGTCCTGAAAATTTAATCTTAGCATCAAATACTTCACTCATCATTAAAGGGCAAAAATTCATCACTCCAGCAAAAAAACAAGCACTCAAATAATACACACTCACTGTATTAAAATCAGGTGTTTTAGTATAAAGAGCATTAAAATAAAACAAACAAGTTAAGAAAAATCCTAATGAAAAAACCACACAAGCTTTTACTATACCTATTTTATCAGCCAAAATTCCACTTAATATACAGCCAGTTACAAGCACAACTATACCAAGCATTTGCATGTAAGTTTGAATGCTTGCATCAATACTTAGCATTTTTGCCATAAAAGAAGGTATGATTAAAATCATCACAACAATGCAAGCAGTTAAAACCCAAGTTATCAACATAGAAAGCACAATGCCCAACTTGGCTTTTTTAAACACTTCTTTTAAAGGGAATTTTTCTAAGGCTTTATCTTTTTTCATTTGCTCAAAAACAGGGGTTTCTCTTAAAAATTTACGCAAATAAGCAGAAATAATCCCAAAAATTCCACCCAAGAAAAATGGAATTCTCCAAGCCCACTCATAAAGCTCTTCTTGTGTAAAAAATTTATTCATCATCAAAAATACAAAACTACCAAGTAAAATTCCACCTACCACAGAAGCTGTTAAAATCCCAAGATAAGTGCGTTTTTGACCCTTTGGAGCATGCTCAAATACAAAAACCCAAGCACCAGGCAATTCCCCACCTATAGCTATACCTTGACAAATCCTTACAAATACTAAAAATACTATACATAAATATCCTATACTTTCATAAGTAGGTATAAAAGCAAGTAAAAAAGTTGGTATAACCATCAGCAAAATACTAAGCATAAACATTTTCTTACGGCCAAATTTATCGCCAAAATGCGCCATTACTATACCACCAAGTGGTCTAGCTAAATATCCTGCAGCAAAAATCCCATAAGTATTAAACATTTGCCAAAATGGGCTTAAATTTTCAGGAAAGAAATTTTTAGAAATATAACTTGCAAAAAATACAAAAATGATAAAATCATAAAATTCTAAAGTCCCTCCCAAAGAAGAAAGACCTAAAACTTTTATATCTTTTTTACTAAGATTTTTACTCACTCTTAATCCATCTCATAAGTATCATCATCACTATAATCATCATCGTATTCATAATCATCATCATCATCATAATTATACGATCTTTGATTATTTGCATAAGTATCATCATCTATTTCATCATACATTTCATCATCATAATTTTCAAATTCTTCATCATCATAAGCCATTATAAATCCTTTAAAATTTTTTAGTAGTATTTTAATATAAAAATATACATTTTGGTATAATTTTTCAAACTTTACTTAAGGAAAAATATGAATTTAACGCATTTAGATGAAAAAAATCATCCCAAAATGGTAGATGTAAGTCAAAAAGATATCACCCAAAGAGAAGCTTGTGCAAGTGGTAAAATATACATGAGTAAAGAAGCATTTGAAGCTATCATTGAAAATAAAGCTAAAAAAGGACCTGTTTTGCAAACTGCCATCACAGCAGCCATTATGGGAGCTAAGCAAACTTCAAATCTTATCCCAATGTGCCATCCTTTAATGATTTCAAAAGTACAAACTCACATAGAAGAAAACAAAGAAGAATGTTCTTTTAAACTTTTTGTAACCGTAAAATGTGAAGGAAAAACAGGAGTTGAAATGGAAAGCTTAACCGCTGTTAGCATTGGGCTTTTAACTATTTATGATATGGTTAAAGCTATTGATAAAAGCATGCAAATTACTGATATAGTTTTAGAAAGCAAAGAAGGAGGAAAAAGTGGTAAATATCTGCGATCTTAAAAAAGAACCTATTATAAACTACCCTACTTTTTGGGATTACAAAGTCGTTTTTGAAGCTGGAGTTGATGCTTTAGAAATTTTTACCCAAATACTAAATGAAAGAGAATTTAAATACAAAATCTCAAATACTAGCAAACAAGGAACATACAAAAGCTATCTTTTAAGTGTTTATGTAGATAGCAAAAGTGACCGTTTAAATATTTTTAATCAATTAAAAAGTAAAGCCAAATTTGTACTATAAAAAGGAAAAACTATGAAAAATTTAGCCATTATTTTTGAAAATTCTCTCTTAGCTTGTGAAAAAAACGAAATTCCAAACTTAATTAGCGAGCTTGTTTTTAGTCTAAGTTATAAAAAAATTAGTTTTGAAAATACTAGCAATGAAGAACTTTTTGCCATATTTTCTAAGGTATTAGAAAAACTTGAACTTATAAATGAAGAAAATATTTCTAGAATAATCCAAGGTATCATCAAAGCTAGAGTGGAAGAGGATAAAAAAGCATTTTTTGCTTATATTAATGAATATGGCAAATTAAAAGTAAAAATCGAAGAACAAAAAAACACCATTAAGCATAAAATTTGTGATAATTTTTTTGACTTAGAAAAAATCTTAAAGAATTTGAATTTAAATGAATTTAATATAAGCATTAATGATGCAATGCTTTATGATATAGAAATACTAGGTCTTTTAAAAGAAACCGCCGAAAGTGCTTTTATCACAACCTTAGAAAAAGGAGAAAATATAGAGCTTACTTCTTGTGAGATTGCTAAAAATTTAGTCTTTAATGCAATTTGTGAAGGAAGTTTTGAAAAAGAAAGAATTTTAAAAATCTCCCAAGTAGTTTTAAATGCAGCTTTTGAACTTGCTAATGAATCACAAGCCTTTGCTTATGATTTATGTATTGGAAGTATTTATGGAGCGCAAGAAGGAATTTCTTTAGCGATTGAAAAATTTAAATCAAGCTTTGCATATAGTGCTTTAGAATATGATTTAAAAAACAAAGAAAAAGAACTCATAGATATAGAACAAGAATTTATTCAAATGCTTAAAAAAATATCATCAGAACTTGACAATCCCGTAAAAGACATACTCAAAGATTTATTAGAAAATAAATTTGACACTTTATTTGCTAAATTTAAACGTCTCATACAAGAAAATAGAGAACAAATCCTTATTAAAATAAATGAAATTAAACAAAATCCAAAAATTGACGACTTTAGCAAGCTAGCACAAAATAAACTTAACATTCTAGCCAAAGAGCTAAGCGAGCTTGAAAAACTTGCTAGTCATAAATATAAAAGTTTAGATAAAAATAATGCAAAAGAATTAGGGGTAAGATTGTGGGAAAAAATTAACAAACTAATAAAAAAATATTAAAAAACAAAAGTTACCATTTTGTCAAATACATCAGATGAAAGAGGTAACTAATGTTTAAAAATTTTAATTTAACTACAAAAATGATTTTAATTTTATCTTCTGTAATATTTATTGGCATAGGAATTTTATCTGTAACGATAATCTCAAAAAGCCAAGAAATGCTTAATGATGAAGCTCATAAACTTTTATTAAGTAGCGCCAATAGATACTCAAATGGGATTCAAGCAATTACCCAAAACGCATATTCAACACTAGAAACAGCGCAAGGCGTTATTAAAAATTTTGCAAATAAAGACAATAACTTAGATATAGAAGATCTTAAAATTTTAATAAGCAGTATGCTAGATTCAAATTCTTGGACTTATTTTGCATATATTCATCTTAACCAATACCACAGCAATAATCCTTTAAATCTTACTCCATCAGGAAAGTTTTTATTATTAGCAAAAGATGAAAATCCACAACAAAAAGGATCAATTAAATTCATCCAAGCTGAAGAAGTAATCTTACAACAAAATTCTCTCATAAAAGCTTTACAAACCAAGCAACCTGCCGTTGGAAGACCTAGAGATTATTCTATAAATGGAGAAAAATTATACTTAGTAAACATTGTTTTGCCAATTTTTGGAAAAAATAACGAAACAATTGGTGCAATAGGTATGCTTGTGCGCATTGATTTATTGAGAGAAGAATTAAATGATCCAAATAAGAGTTTATTTGCAAATGACCAACGTTTATTGATTTCAAGTGATGGTTTAATCATATCTAGTCCAAAAGCAGAATATGTTGGAAAAATCATCACAGAAATTAATCCTCATCCTAGTGCAAAAACAATACTAGACATGCAAAGCACCAAAACCAATGGTTTATTTACTTTTATACCTGCTTCTACAAATGAAGAAAATTTAGCCCAGCTTGTAAATTTTGATCTTTGGGAGGGCTCTAATGATCATTGGAGTGTTGTAACTATAGCACCAAAAAAATCAGTGGAAAAGCCTGCTGATTCTTTAGCATTTATTATATTTGCAATTTCTGCAATTGTGCTTTTTATTATTATTAGTGTGATTTATTTTTATGTTAAAAAAAGTGTTGTTGGAACAATTCATAAACTT